>NZ_JBLXHU010000003.1:0-194534 GCF_048259285.1 Bizionia sp.
AAAAACTTAAGTAAAACAATACTAGAAAAGTCGTTTGATACCGTTTCCGTAAAGAAAACACGTTAAACGACTTTTTTAAATTTAAAATACATTTTCAAGCTATGGTAAAAGTAACAGCCGCAGAAGTAAATAAATTAAGACAAGCCACAGGTGCAGGTATGATGGACTGCAAAAAAGCTTTAGTAGAAGCTGAAGGCGATTTTGATAAAGCAATTGACGTATTACGTAAAAAAGGTCAGAAAGTAGCCGAAAAAAGAGCCGACAGAGAGTCCTCTGAAGGTGCTGCAGTCGCTAAAATTAACGATGCAAACACTGTAGGTGTTGCGCTTGTTTTAGGTTGCGAAACTGATTTCGTAGGAAAAAACGAAAGCTTTTTGGCGTTAGCGAATGAGCTAGCAGATGTTGCTATCAACTTTAATACTAAAGAAGACTTTTTAGCAGCCGATTTTAAAGGCATGACCGTTGCTGAAAAATTAGTTGAACAAACAGGTGTTGTTGGTGAAAAATTAGAAATCACCGCTTTTGAAAAATTAGAAGCACCTTACGTTGGGCAGTATGTTCACATTAATAAGATTGCAGCTTTAGTAGGATTAACAAAAGAAGTTGATAATGCTGAAACATTAGTAAAAGATGTTTCTATGCAAGTTGCTTCTATGGGAGCAACCTCATTATCTTACAAAAATTTCGATCCTGCTTATATAGCCTCAGAAACTGAAGCGCGTATTGCAGTTATTGAAAAAGATAATATTGAATTAGGTCGTTTAGGTAAAACACTTAAAAACGTACCTCAATATATTTCTATGGCACAATTAACACCAGAAGTTTTAGCACAAGCAGAAGCCGATGCAAAAGCAGAATTAAAAGCAGAAGGTAAGCCAGAACAAATTTGGGATAAAATTCTTCCAGGAAAAATGGAGCGTTTCATTTCAGATAACACCACGTTAGATCAAGAACAATGTTTATTAGATCAGCGTTTTATTAAAGATGAAAAACAAACGGTTGCACAATATGTAGAGTCTTTTGGCGATGTTGCCATTACCGATTTCAAACGTGTAACAGTAGGATAATATTTAAATTATCACGATATGCTAAAGCCTCTCAATTTTATGAGAGGCTTTTTTTATACTCTTTTTTCGGCAAAAACGAAAAGTAGCAAAAAGACAAAAGTGCTGAAACTGTAGCATTTTACGGGAAAACCGTAATGGTTTTTTTGGTTTTCGATGAACGGCACAACATCCACCAAAAAATCTTGTCTTAATCGATTTTTTTTTTTAGTAGGTTTGGATTTATACGGAATAATTTGGTTCAAAATATAGTGTGAATCGGTTATTTAAATAGAATTTCACTAACTTTAAAATCCATAGAACCTATGAAACAAACCCAAATTGCAAACTATTTAAAACTGGGAATTCTGCTCTTTGGAATTTTATTAATTGTGGCCAGTTGCCAGAAAGACGATTTTACGAATCAATCAAATGAAAGTTCAAAAACAGAATCGGATTTTAAAATTACTACGTTACGTAAGGATAAAATTCTTGAAAAGAAAAGTTTACTTACCAAATTGGAAAAAATTGAAACAAAATTAAAAGTGCAATCTAAAGCAACATCTATTAATGGTCGCGAAGTTTATAGTGAAGAAAATGGATTTACCATCAACACGGAATATTGTAAAGAAATTTTTGATGGTACAAAATACACATATACATTTCCTGTTTTCAGAGATGAAGATAATGGTCTTTTAGAAAACCTTTGGTTAATAGAGGAAGCAGACAGCACCTATACAGCCTATTTAGTTCAATATGAATTTACCGCTGAAGACATTACAGCCCTTAATTTCAGACAGCAAATAAACGTTGAAAATAAGATAACGTATATTGAACTAAATGCAGATGAATTAGTTGGTGATATATTCGGTAAATACTATTATAATGGTGCGTGTTACGAAGATTTATGGACTTATCAAGAGGGAACTAGGTGTCGGAGTACAAAACACACTTTTGCTCAAGGAAATGAATGTGATTATTGGGGCACAACCGATATGGCTACAAATGGCGGTTACGTTCTTTTACCTACTTTAGTTCCTTGTGGTGATGGAGGTGGCGGTCCAAGCAACGGCGGAAATCCTCCTGATTATAACCCAACAAATCCAAATAGTAATCCTAATCATGGAGGCGGTAATCAAGGTGGATCAACAACGCCTGTTACTTGTAAGTTTTGTCCTGAATTAGAGCCTCCCATTGATAGCAATGATGAGGGTAACGATCCTTGCGATAACCTAAATAATGTCACAAACTCTAATGATATAAGTCCTGATATTGACTTTTTAAAGGTTAAATCACATACATTACAAGAATATGCGTATGAAATTGAGTACAAATACAATAGTGCTGATCAAGCTTATGAATATAATGGAATTCAAGTAACATCAGGTCAAAACTTAACTGTTGTTGTAGGCACAGGCGGACATATTCAAGGACAGGCACATAATCATCCTACAAATGGACAGGCTATTCCATCTTGGATTGACCTCAATTGGATGCTAACGCAAGAAAACAATAACAGTCCTTTTCATAATGGCAATACATATAATATCGTTGTAGTTCAGGATCTAGTCGATCCAACAAAAACTGTTTCTTATGGAGTTACCATAAGCGATTTGAGTGCATTACAAACAGAAGTGGATTTTGAATTGAGTCAACCTGAAATACAGGCAGAAACAATAAGAGAGAATAAATTAGATTTGATAAATAAAAAGTTCGGTAAAAAATTTCAACGTGTTCAACATGATAGTGAAGCTATGGAAAAGAAGTTTTTAGAAGTATATGCCGATTATGGCGTGTCTCTTTTTAAAATGAATGATGATACAAACAACTGGGAAGAACTTAAATTACAAGGTAGCGAGGTAATCCCAGTCCCTTGCGATTAAATAATACAAATAAATATATATATGAAAATTTTAAACATTTTAATACTCTTCCTTTTAATAGGAACATCTTGCAAAGCACAATCACCCATCATAAACATAGAAGATGATGATGGATCTGCCATTGTAAATGCTTATTACAAAGACACTAATAATCTGTTAGATCCTTTTGTGGGAACTTGGATATTTGATGATGGAGCGCAATATTTAAAAATTGTATTCGAGAAAAGAACGATGATTTATAATGGAAAATATTATGAGGATTTACTAATTGGTGAGTTCCAGTACAAAGAGAACAATGTGGAATTAACCAACACATTAAATAATCTTTTAAATTCCTTACCTCATATATATCAATACAATATTAATGGGAATTATATTCAAACCAATTCTTCTCCTTTTGAATCATATACTTCTGATAATTTTAGGGTTGGTTTAACAATGAGCGAACCTAATGGTTGCGCAAGTAATTTAGATGTGAGGACAGGTGTGGTAAATGGACAAGAAGCTATTCAAATATTTAAACGTGGAGGAATGGTTACATTAAGACCAAGCGATCCCGTACCTCCTGAACCTATCATACCTGGAGGTTTTTACTATTTAATTAAAGAGTAAAAATTAATTTTAGCATTTAATAAAAAACAACATTAGTTTTAACTAAAAGGAATGAGAACACCAATTTATGTAATACTCTTATTTATTTTCTCAATAGTTTCTTGTAAGGCCCAAACCGTTATAGTTCCTATTGGTAGTGGAGACGCAATGCAAAACAATCCAAATTATTATCTAAAAGATGTTAATAATGAATTTGGAAAATTTGAAGGGACTTGGATTTATCAAAATGGAATGACTGAATTAACCTTGATATTAAAAAAAGAAGATCACTATCAAATATCTAGTTCATCTGACTTTGAAGACGTATTAGTCGGTGAGTATCAATATATAGAAAATGGTACGGAGAAAATAAATACACTTTTAGATATTGAAGATGCATTTATTACTGGCTATGAACACGCTATTAGTGGTGGTGTTTTTATGCATAAATTACCTAACTTTTGTACAGATAATAGCGCTATTTCAGAAATAAAAATTGAACTACTTATTGATAATCCAGCAAATGAATTTGCCGAAGGTCGCGTTATACTTCGTTATGTAAATGATAATGGTATTGAAAAACTAGAAGCTTGTATCTATGATTATACCATAATGGGCGATAATGTGGTGAAATTAGATATTCCTGATGGCTATTATGTACTAGTTAAGCAATAGCAACTATCATATCAAATGCGAAAATCCATCAGATTATAATCAAGAAAACTCAAATAATAATCCCCACCATGGAGGTAGTAATCAAGGTGGTTCAACAACGCCTGTTACTTGTAAGTTTTGTCCTGAATTAGAGCCTCCGATTGATAACAATGGTGAGGGTGAAGAGGATGATTGTAATACATCCAAGGATGAATTAAAAAAATATTTCCTAATATATCTGATACAAATGCAGAATTGTTAGCCTCAATAATTAATGATAAAGGAAAAGATTTTGGTATCAATAGTGATGAAGATTTATGGCACTTTTTAAGTCAAGCTGGACATGAAACGGGAGGATTTAATACATTGAATGTAACAGAAAGCACTTATTGGACTACAGCGAGTAAATTAGCTGGGACATATTCTAGATTTACTATGGACTCTCTACAAGCTTCTTTAAATGAAAATATATATTTTGCTCCGGATTATTTACAAAATTCTTCTGGAGTGGCTAATGTTGCAATGTGTTGTAAATATGGTAATGGGGATGTAGCTAGTGGGGATGGTTATAAATATAGAGGGAGAGGTATTTTCCAACTAACATGGAAAGATAATTATACAGCTTTTAAAACATGGTATAATAATAATTATAATCCAGATATTGACCCTGTAACAGAGCCTGAAATAATTGCAAGCAACGACACACTAGCTGTATTAAGTGGATTATGGTATTACAAAACTAGAGTCATTAATGAGATAAATATTGATAGTAGTACAACTGTAGATAATGTAACTGTAAAAATAAATAGCAAAAGTAAGAAAGGATTAACTGACAGAAAGGAGCGTTTTCAAAAAGCGAAAGATTCAATAAATTGTTTGTAAACTTTAAAAATAAAAATGATGAAAAATAATAAAAGAGTTTCAAAAATATTAAAATTACTATTATTAATGGTAATTTCATATAGTTGCAAGGCACAAGTATTACCACCTATTTCACAACCTAATTGGGGAAATGAAATCATTGGTACTTGGATTTCTAATGATGATTTAGATTACAAAATTGAATTTACTAGCAATGGCGTACAAAAAGAATATATAGGGAATGTACTTCAGGATGGCACCTATAATTACGCTCTTACCATGTCTTGTGGTTCAAATATAAATAATGGCTTTGATGTATATTTGAAAAGAGATATTAGTTCCAATGATTTTGTTTGTGATGTAATAAATAATATTCATACAGATGATAATGGTGTTAAAACATTATCCATCACAACTGAAAGTGGAAAACTTGAAATTTATACAAAGCAATAAATAAAGTAAGTAGAAACAGCAGAAACTCTTAATTTCTGCTGTTTTTATACCTTACCAACATTAGTTTTAACAGAAATAAATGAAATCACCAATTTATTTAGTAATAGTATTTATTCTTACAACCATCTCTTGCAAAGCACAAATTATCCCAGTGGAGCAAGTCGTTGATAATTTCGAGAATGTTGAAGAAGGTTTAACCACCTATATAAAAGATGTAAATAATGTTTTAGATGCTTATGTAGGAACGTGGACAGGTACTGAAAATGGTAAAGATTACACATTTATTATCACTGAAAACACCATTGTTTTTGATGAACAATATAATATTAATGCCGATGTATTAATAATGAAGCATCTAATTGTAGAAAGTAATACTTTAAGAGTTATTGAAGATACTAGGTTAGTTTCTGATGAGAATGCACCTTGTGAAGGTGCGTTTTTTAGACAATTTTCAGGATCTGGTTTGTCATATGCATTCTTTTATGACGGCGAAGACTATTTTTGTGGTCAAAATGGCGAAGTGTATGTCACTTTAAAAAATAACAATACCCAAATGTTTTTAAAATTAGGAGCAAATCATGAAAAGTATAGTCAATGTCAAACAGGTTGGGCACATCAAGTACTGCCTGAAAACGGCATTTTATTAACCAAACAATAAATCATAATTCAACAAATATAAACAATATCAAACCCACAAAACCTCTCCAAATTCGGAGAGGTTTATTTAATTTCAAAAAATTACTACTATCTTACACTGAAACCCAAGTCTACATTTTCAAAACATGAAAACACCAATTTATATAATACTCTTATTTCTTTTTTCAATGAGTACTTGTAAAGCACAAGTACCGCTTATTGAAAAGTATGGTAATATTACTAACGGAATTTACTATCAAGACACCAATAATGATTTAGGCAAATTAGAAGGTGTTTGGTTATTTGAAAATAATAATGAAATACTTAAAATACAATTAATGAAAAAAGAACAAGATTTGGTGTCATATTCGAATGTATCATATTTGGAGGATGTGCTTTACGGCGAATACCAATATGTTAATGCCAACAATGTTCAAGTAGTTAATACTTTAAGTAATATATTTGCTTACACGGATGTTTCGGAGCATTTAATATACGGTAATTATATAATGGAAGCCACGCATGTACCCGTTTGTAATGACTGCTTGCCAGATGAGCGTCGTGTGGAAGTATCTATTCAAGACCCAGCGCGCGACTATTTTGATTATAATATGATAATCAGGCATGTTCCCGCACAACAATCTGGAACACCAGAGCATATAATAGTTCGTATTAAAATGTCAGATATGGGTTTGTACCCAGAAGGGCAACCCACAGATGATAGGCTACCATTAAGAAGAGAATTAATCTTATATAAACAATAAAAACAAATTACGCCAAGGCTAGTTATTAGCCTTGGTATTATAGGTATGAAAAATATAATATTTATAATAACCTTAAGTATTTCGACATTAGCTTGTAAAGCACAAACACCTATAATTTCTTTAGATGATAGAAACGAATTTGTAAATGGCGCTTATTACAAAGATTTAAACAACGAACTAAATAAATTTGTTGGTACTTGGGTATATACTAACGGTAACACCTCTTTAACTGTTATTTTTCAAAAAAAAGTACAAGTTTATAACGATGAATGGTATGAAGATTTACTAATAGGCGAATATAGTTATACAGTGAATGGGAGAGAAATTGTAAATACTTTACTAGATTTAAATATTGCAGACCCATATTACCATAGTATAGCAGGAAATGAAATAATATATAAAAACAATAGGCCAAGTTGTTCAGCATGTACTCCAACAGAAAGGCGAGTTTTAATGTTTTTCGATGATCCAGATCCAAACAGAAAATATTTAAGTAGCTATTTAGCAATTAGGTATATTGAAGATAATGGTATAGAGAAAATTGAAGCAAAGCTAGTTAGTATAGGTACAACAGCAATACCAGAAGGATCGCCAACTGAACCAAGAGTGCCTTATGGAGATTACGTTTTGGTAAAACAATAAAACCATCATTCAATAATTATAACAAAAACAAAACCCACAAAACCTCTCCAAATTCGGAGAGTTTTTTTTACAAATTCCATTAAAATTTCACAATTCAAAAAATAAAAAATTTATGTAGCTTTGCAAAACGCTTTATTCCTACCAATCATAGGAATCTTATATATCTTAACTAGCTCATGAAATACAACAGAATTCTTTTAAAATTATCAGGCGAAGCTTTAATGGGTAATCGCCAATATGGAATTGATCCCGTTCGTTTAGCAGAATACGCAACTGACATAAAAGAAATTACAGATTTAGGAATTCAAGTTGCCATAGTTATTGGTGGTGGCAATATTTTTAGAGGTGTTGCTGGTGCTAGTAATGGTATGGATCGCGTACAAGGCGACCACATGGGAATGTTGGCAACCGTTATTAATGGTTTAGCCTTACAAAGTGCATTGGAAAATGCCGATGTGCCAACCCGTTTGCAAACCGCTATTCATATTGAGCAAGTTGCTGAACCTTTTATCCGAAGAAAAGCCATGCGTCATTTAGAAAAAGGTCGTGTTGTTATTTTTGGAGGTGGAACTGGAAATCCGTATTTTACTACCGATTCAGCAGCCGTTTTAAGAGCTATTGAAATTGAAGCCGATGTTATTTTAAAAGGCACACGTGTAGATGGTATTTATACAGCAGATCCTGAAAAAGATTCGCAAGCCATTAAATTCGATCATATCACCTTTGATGATGTGTTACGAAAAGGATTAAAGGTTATGGATACAACTGCTTTTACCCTAAGTCAGGAAAACGAATTGCCAATTATTGTTTTTGATATGAATAAAAAAGGCAATTTATTAAAAGTGGTTTCTGGCGAAAATATTGGCACAAAAGTTAATTTATAATATTACATTTACGGTTTGGCTTGTTTTTTGAAACACGTTTAAAACTTATAAAATTCTTTAAAGATGGAAGACATTCAATTTATATTAGACTCGGCAAAAGAGTCTATGGATTCGGCAATTAAGCATTTAGAAAAACAATTAGTAAATATTAGAGCTGGTAAAGCCAGTCCAGCCATGCTTGGTAGTGTTATGGTAGATTATTACGGATCTCAAACACCTTTAAGCCAAGTAGCCAACGTAAACACACCAGATGGTAGAACCATTACCGTTCAGCCATGGGAAAAAAATATGCTTCAAGAAATTGAACGTGGTATTATGCATGCTAACTTGGGTTTTAACCCAATGAATAATGGCGATACGATTATTATAAACGTGCCACCATTAACGGAAGAACGCAGAATTAATCTAGCCAAACAGGCAAAAGCTGAAACAGAAGATGCTAAAGTAAGTATTAGAAGTGCTAGAAAAGATGCCAATACAGATATTAAAAATCTTGAGGACACCTCTGAAGATCTTCAGAAAAATGCTGAAACGGATATTCAAAAGATGACCGATAAATACGTTATGAAAATAGACAGTATTTTTGAGGTCAAGGAGAAAGAAATAATGACTGTTTAAATTTAAAAAGCGACACAAAACGTCGCTTTTTTAATAGAATTAACGTGCCAACTATTCATGTGGAAATATTTTCTAACTGTTTTTTGTATTCTATGTGTTTTGCGTGTGCAGTCTCAAACACCTATTGCCTCTAAAGACACGGTTGTTGTTCAGCAAGATTCCATAAAAAAAAGAGATTTATTAAGGCAACTGGGTAATGGTTTTTTTCCAACCAAGTACTTTGATATAGATCTGCGTTATCTTATAAAATATAATCAATACGAAGGATTCCGAACGGGCTTTGGAGGTGCAACAAACGATGGGTTTTCTGAAAAATACCGCGTGCGTAGCTATGTTGCTTATGGATTTCGTGATAATCGTTTTAAATACGGTATTGGTGGTAGTGCGCGATTAAATGCCAATGGTCAAACTTGGTTGAATGTTAATTATACGGACGATTTGCAAGAAACAGGTAGCTCCAAATTCTTAACCGATAAGCGCTTCTTTAGCTTTTTTGAACCCCGATTGTTGAATATAGATTTATTCTATAAATTCATAAAACAATCCGTTTCCATTGAGCATGCTTTAACACCAAAAATCCTTTCGGAATTACAGTTTGCGGTCAGCAACATCAACCCAACTTATAATTATCAATATTTGGATGGTGGCAATACCTATTCGGAATTCAATTTAAGTACCGCTATTATTTCCTTTCAATTCAATCCGTTTAGCGAGTACACATTAGTAAAAAACCGGTTAAGAGAAACAACAGTAGGTTTCCCTAAATTTTCACTTCAATTTACTCAAGCGGTTAGCGGTGTTTTTAAAAGTGAATTAAATTTTTCGAAAATTGATTTTCGCACCCTTTATGAAATAAAACACCAACCGGAATCCTTTACGCGATTTGTACTAACCGCAGGATATGCCAACGGTAATGCGCCATTATCGCATTTATATCACGCCTACCCAAATAACATTAATAAAGAAACTATTTTACAGCGATTTTCAGTTGCTGGCATTGATAGTTTTGAAACCATGTTTTTTAACGAATTCTTTTCAGATAAGTTTACAACCGTTCAATTTCGCCATTACTTTAAACCCTTCCAAATTGCTAGTCGCTTTAAACCACAATTGGTTTTAATATCTCGATTTGCCATTGGAAATATGAATAATATTGATAAGCACCAAGGTATTACCTTCGGCACACTAGATAAAGGGTATACGGAGTCTGGTTTTGAAATTAACAAACTCCTTTTTGGTTTTGGTTTAAGTGGCACCTATCGCTATGGTGGCTATCATTTACCTGAATTTGAAGACAATATTGCGGTAAAGTTCACTTTTAACGTGACATTATAAAGCAATATCATCTGTAATACATCGCTTTTCCTTACCTTTGCGCCTGTTTTTAATAGCGTATGTTTAAATTATTTTCAAAAAATTTCTGGGATGTTGTTGCGCGACTTATTTTGCGGAACAAAATCGGTATTCTTATTAGTATCCTTGCAGTAACTATCTTTTTTAGCCTGCAGTGGAAAAACATGCGTTTTACTTACACCGAGGCCAACCTGCTACCCGATGATCATGAAGTAAATGTTGTATATCAAAACTTTCTTGATATTTTTGGTGAAGAAGGCAACCTGATTGTTCTCGGTATTAAAGATTCAACTTTATTTACCGTTGAAAACATGAACGCTTGGAACGCTTTATCCGATCGTTTTAAATCCTTTGATGCGGTTGATGCTGTCATTTCTTTAAAAGATTTACAAAAGCTTGTTAAAGATGATGTTAATGAACGCTTTGTATTAGAACCGTTTATTAAAGACTCCATTCATTCGTTATCACAAATTGACACCCTTCAAAACGAGCTCTTTAACCAGTACCCATTCTACGATAATTTCTTATTTAATAAAGAAACCAAAACAATCAGAACGGCTATTTACATGAATAAAGCTATTGTAAATACAGCAGCACGTAAGGATTTTGTTTTTGATGAGTTAATTCCCATAATTAAAGCGTTTGAGGAAAAAACCAATATGGACGTTCGGGTTTCTGGTATGCCATATGTACGGACCTTAAATGCCCAAAACATTGTAGACGAAATAGGTATTTTTATTGCTGGTGCACTTTTAGTAACGTCGCTAATCTTCTTTTTGTTTTTCAGGTCCTTTAGAGCAACGCTCATATCCATGCTCGTTGTTTGTTTAGGCGTTATGTGGACCTTTGGTATCATTGGGCTTCTGAATTACGAGATTACGGTTTTAACAGCTTTAATTCCGCCTTTAATTATCGTTATCGGAATTCCAAACTGCATTTTCTTAATTAACAAATATCAACTTGAAGTTAAACTGCATGGAAACAAAGTTCGGTCCCTTCAACGTGTAATTACCAAAGTTGGAAATGCCACGTTATTAACTAACTTAACAACGGCATCTGGATTTGCCACCTTTATCTTAACAGAAAGTACCCTATTAAAAGAGTTTGGTATTGTAGCTTCCTTGAGTATTATTGCTATTTTTATTTTATGCCTTCTTATAATCCCTATTATTTACACCTTTTTACCCTATCCAAAAGATAGACATCTAGAACATTTAAACAAGCGTTGGATTGGTGGTTTTGTAAATTGGATGGAGCGTATGGTAAAAGAACGCCGTATTACCATTTACATTACAGCCATTGTTTTACTCGTTGTAAGTATGATTGGTATTTATCAGATAAAAATTTCTGGTAGTCTGATTGAAGATATGTCCAAGGAAGCTGAATTCTTCGAGGACATCCGCTTTTTTGAAGAAGAGTTTAGTGGTATTATGCCTTTGGAAATTTTAGTGGATACCAAACGTAAAAAAGGCGCAACTAAATTGGCCACGCTAAAACGTATGGATGAATTAGAACAGCTCATCCTAGAAACACCCGAATTATCAAAACCAATTTCTATTGTAGGGTTAGCAAAATATGCGAAACAAGCCTATACAAATGGAAATCCAAAATATTATCAATTACCGACGAGTCAGGAAAATTTATTTATTTCATCGTATATAAAAAATTCGTCTTCCAATGTTAATCTATTAAAAAGTTTTGTAGACAGTACAGGTCAATACGCCCGTATCACAACCTTCATGAAGGATATTGGCACGGATAAAATGGAGCGTATTGAGGAAAATCTTCAAACCGAAATAGATAAAACATTCCCTGAAGAAAAATATGAAGTCACCATAACCGGTAAAGCACTTGTTTTCTTGAAAGGAACCAAGTTCTTGGTTAAAAACTTAGCTATTTCATTATCATTAGCCATTTTATTGATTTCTCTTTTAATGGCATATATGTTCCGATCCTTTAAAATGATTATTGTATCATTAATCCCAAACCTATTGCCTTTGGTCATTACGGCAGGATTAATGGGTTATTTAGGTGTCCCAATAAAACCATCAACTATTTTAGTATTTAGTATTGCGTTTGGTATTTCGGTGGATGATACCATTCACTTTTTGGCAAAATACAGACAAGAACTTCAAGCCAATAACTGGAAAATCAAGAAATCTGTTTATGCCGCTTTACGTGAAGCTGGTGTAAGTATGTTTTACACCTCCATTGTATTGTTTTTCGGGTTCTCTGTATTTACCATTTCTAGTTTTGGTGGAACTGTTGCACTAGGCGCATTAGTATCTGCAACACTCTTGTTTGCTATGCTATCCAACCTATTATTATTACCGTCCCTTTTATTATCCTTGGAACGAAGTATTGCCAATAAAGAAGATTTAAAAGAACCAAGTATCAATATTATTCCAGATGATGATTATGATGATGAAGAAGATGCCATCGAAAAAAATGCTTCTGGCTTAAAATAAATAGCGAAACAATTTCAAAAATTGCATTTGATTTTTGACTTGTAAAACTAGTATCTTTGTACCCTCTAATTTTTTATAAAAATGAAAATGCAAACCGTTGCTGAATTATTAAAAAAAGGAAACACCCTTCAAGAAGTTACTATTAAAGGATGGGTAAGAAGTTTCCGATCCAAACGATTTATAGCCTTAAATGATGGCTCCACCTTACATAATATCCAATGTGTTGTTAATTTTGAAGAAACAGAAGAAACGCTATTAAAGCGTATTACAACAGGTGCTGCTGTTTCCATTACCGGTGAATTAACGGAAAGTCAAGGGCAAGGTCAAAGTTTAGAAATTCAAGTGAAAAAAATTGAAATTTTAGGCGATTCGGATCCGGAAAGTTACCCAATTCAACCTAAAAAACACTCCTTCGAGTTTTTAAGAGAAAATGCCCATTTACGCACCCGTACAAACACTTTTGGGGCCGTTATGCGTTTGCGTTCATCCTTATCATTTGCCATTCATAAGTATTTTAATGAAAATGGCTTTTACTATATGCACACACCAATTATTACAGGGAGTGATGCCGAAGGTGCTGGCGAAATGTTTCGAGTAACCGGTTTAGATCCTAAAAATCCACCATTAACAGACGATGGTAAAGTGGATTACTCCAAAGATTTCTTTGGAAAAGAAACGAACTTAACGGTTTCTGGTCAGTTAGAAGCTGAAACCTACGCCATGTCTCTAGGTAAAGTGTATACATTTGGTCCTACCTTTAGAGCTGAAAATTCCAACACGTCACGCCATTTGGCCGAATTCTGGATGATTGAACCAGAAGTCGCTTTTATGGATTTAGCTGGCAATATGGATTTAGCTGAAGATTTTATGAAATCCGTTTTAAGCTATATTTTAGAGCATAATAAAGAAGATTTAGAATTTTTGGACCAACGTCTTTTAGACGAAGAAAAAACAAAACCACAAGCAGAGCGCTCGGAAATGTCGCTTATTGAGAAAATTAAATTTGTGGTTGATAATAATTTTAAACGTGTAAGTTATACGGAAGCTATTGATATTTTAAGAAATAGCAAGCCTAATAAGAAAAAGAAATTTAACTATATTATTGAAGAATGGGGTGCTGATTTACAAAGTGAACACGAACGCTTTTTAGTTGAGAAGCACTTTAAATGTCCTGTTATCTTATTTGATTATCCGGCAAACATTAAAGCATTCTATATGCGTTTAAATGAAGATGGAAAAACGGTTCGTGCCATGGACATCTTATTTCCTGGTATTGGAGAAATGGTTGGTGGCTCGCAACGTGAGGAACGTTTGGACGTTTTAAAAGAAAAAATGAAAGCCCTAGATATTGACGAAGAGGAATTATGGTGGTATTTAGATTTGCGTAAATACGGAACTGCCGTACATTCCGGTTTTGGTTTAGGCTTTGAGCGTTTGGTCATGTTTGCAACAGGAATGGGTAACATTCGCGACGTGATTCCATTTCCAAGAACACCTCAAAATGCGGAGTTTTAAATTTAGGTATGTCATTCAGAACAAAGCGAAGAAATCTTCAGATTCAGCGTAGCTAATCTTATTTTTAAAGACTTCGTTATAAAATTGAACTCAAAATAATTTTATAAAACAATCTGCGTTAATCCATAAATGTAGATTGTTTTTTTTATTTTTATAGAAACCCAAAACACACGCATGCTCAAGCAATTTTTACAATTTAAATTATCACAGAAGCTTTCGCCGCAGCAGATTCAATTAATGAAATTGATTCAGTTACCTACGCAGGCATTTGAGCAACGCTTAAAACAAGAGTTAGAAGAAAACCCAGCACTTGAAAGTGGTAAAGAGTCTTTAGAAGATGAGTACGATGATGATTTTGATAACAGTCAAGACGATTATGATGATACTGAAACCATCAACACCGAAGACATTAATGTTGATGAGTATTTAAGTGATGACGAAGTTCCCGATTACCGTACTCAAGCTAATAATTACAGTGCTGATGATGAGGAAAAGACCATGCCGTATGCCGCAGGAACCTCCTTTACGCAACATTTAAAAAACCAGTTAAATACGTTTCGTTTAAATGACGAAGAGCGTGAAATAGCGGAGTTTTTAGTAGGAAGTGTTGATGAAAGTGGTTATATCCGACGGGAATTAATAGATATTACAGACGATTTAGCCTTTACACAAAATGTGTACACCACAGAAGATAAAATTGAAGCCGTATTAAAAGTGGTCCATCAATTGGATCCTGCAGGTGTTGGTGCGCGTAATCTGCAAGAATGTTTAAGCATTCAATTGCATAGAAAACAAAAAAATCCAGATGTAGAATTGGCCATTGAAATTATTGACACTGCCTTTGAACAATTCACCAAGAAACACTACAAAAAACTAATTCAAAAGTTTGATATTACAGAGATACAACTAAAGGATGCCATTCATGTGATTGAGCATTTAAATCCAAAACCTGGTGGATCTTATGCAGGAAATAACCGCATAGTGGAACATGTGGTACCCGATTTTGCGATTCGTATTGTGGACGGCGAACTCGAGTTAACACTTAATGGCCGAAATGCGCCTGAATTACACGTTTCGCGCGAGTATAGCAACATGATGAAAGGCTATAAGGAAAGTAAGGAGAAATCTAAATCACAAAAAGATGCCGTTCAGTTTATCAAACAAAAATTGGATGCAGCCAAATGGTTTATTGAGGCTATTAGGCAACGACAGCAAACGCTATTTGTTACCATGAGTTCTATTATGCATTACCAAAAAGAGTACTTCTTAACAGGTGATGAGCGCAAATTACGCCCAATGATCTTAAAAGATATAGCTGACGAAATTGAAATGGATGTATCAACCGTTTCGCGTGTAGCAAACAGTAAATATGTGGATACACCGTATGGAACAAAGTTGATTAAGGAATTCTTTTCGGAGTCCATGACCAACGATCAAGGTGAAGAAGTATCAACCCGAGAAATTAAAAAAATATTAGAGACGGTTATCGAAGATGAAAACAAACGAAAACCCATGACAGACGACGCTTTAGCCAAAATACTCAAAGAAAAAGGCTATCCTATTGCCAGACGAACCGTTGCTAAATACCGTGAACAATTAGACATTCCTGTGGCTAGGTTACGAAAGAAAATCTAATGAACTTTATATTAAGAAGTGTTTCGTTTATTTTCCACCCTATAGTGATGCCATTGCTTGGTGTGATTTTCTATTTTTCAAAATCACCAAGGTATTTACCTATGGAAATCATTCAAGCAAAAGTGGTTTCCTTATTTATACTTACCATCTTACTGCCTATTTTGTTATATTTCTTATTAAAGTCTTTAGGTAAAACGGATTCTATTTATCTACAATCTACAAAAGAGCGCATTTTGCCGCTTATTTTAAACGCTATCATAACACTCTTAATTGTTATTCGCGTTTTACCGAGTCATGAAATAATAGAATTGTACTATTTTTTTGTAGGTATATTACTTTCCACTTTAAGTTGCCTCATTTTAGCTGTCCTAAAATTTAAAGCTAGTATTCATATGATGGCTGTATCTGGGGTGTTTATGTTTTACTTGGCCTTAAGTATTCATTTCAGTATAAATATTAATGGCACGTTGGCATTAATGGCCATCCTCATGGGCGCTATAGCCACTTCTAGATTACATGTAAAGGCACATACCTATCCTGAATTAATTACAGGCATATTCATTGGCCTTGTTCCTCAAATAATACTAGTGAATTATTGGTTATAGAATGTAAAATATGAGTCCCACTTTAACGGCGTTCATATCAACCGACTCATTGTTTACTCGTGCATTATTGAAAATAGGGTTCAAACCATAATACACAAATATATTCCAGGTATTATATCCTGCACTCATAGTAAGACCGTATTGAAAATCGTTAAAGGAATCAATTTTACTATTTTTAATAGTTCCCAAATCACCACGAAATTTAGAGGAATTGTATAATACATAACCTACATTAATACCTGTGTATATGCGCCAAAATTTATATTCTTCAGCTGTAGAGGTTCGCCAACGCAGTTGTAATGGCATTTCTACCATATACATAGTGAACTTATTTTTACTATAATTAATATCACTTTTATCCAACACCAGATAATCCAAATTACCAGAAGCATCTTTGGTAATTAAAAAATTATGATTAAAGGAGTTAGAAGACAACCCTAAACCTACTCCAAATGCCACATTTCGACGTTTGTTAATAGGTATATCCCGAATAAACCCCAAATGAAAACCACTTGAAAAACCACTTTGAGATACACCTTCTGGCCTATTGCCTACCAGGTTATAGGTAATACCTAAATAGAACTGATCTTCCCGATATTTGCTATCTACTTCTTGAACTAAAGAGTCCTGTACTTGTTCTTCCACCTGCGAAAACATCATGTGCAGTGACATAAAAAAAATTAATAATAAAAGGCGGTTTTTCATGAATACATTAAAAAAAGTGTCGGGTTTAATTTACAAAAAAAGGCGTTTAGATTTCTCAAAACGCCTTTATTTATAAAATTAAGAGTACTTTATTGATTTAGACTTTGTATGGCATCGCCTTTTCTAGTCTTATAATTTATTTTAAGAGCGTTTACTTCACGCAATTTTTGTTTTACATCAGATACAAGACCCATGTTGGTTTCCTTATCTACGCTTAAAACAGTAGTTAAGAAAGGAACTTCTTCCTCACGTTTACTGTCACGTTCGGCTGCTATAAACGCTGGAATTTCTGAAACGTCAGCAAACTTATCATTTAACTGAATACGTGCTTCTGATCCAAACTGCTTATAGGCACTACTTGGTTTTCCTGCATAGATATACATTAATAAGTTTCGTTTCGCTAACTTTTCAACTTGATCGGCTGCGGGCAACGTATTTTGAATTTTTAATGTATTCTGACGCATAACCGTAGCAACCATAAAGAAGAATAACAACATAAATACAATATCAGGTAATGATGCTGTAGATATAGCTGGTACGCCACCATCTTTTTTCTTTTTAAATTTAGACATAAATAATATGGTTTATCTAATTAGATTTTTTAGGTTCTGCTTCTGAAAATTTCTGCGGTATTAAAAGTTTAATTTCTTCAATTTTATCTTTTAATTGTGCTTTTCTTTCAGACGATGTTCTAGCATCGTTAAATTCAATATCGGCTTCTACAAAGTTAATACCTAAATTACCATAACGTTGTTCAAACTCACGATTACGCAACACATTATAGGCTGCTATAATCTCGTTTTGAACCGCTATATAGGTTTCGTAACTTGTACTTCTATCATTTTGTAAAGAAATAATTGCTTTCTGGAAATTATCTGAAGATTGCGGATTACGCTTTCCTTTACAAGCTTTACAAGCATCTTCTCCCGTTCCACCACCATTGTCTAAAAAGGCAACAGCAGCTTTTCGTAAATCTTTAAGCTTGATTAAATCTCCTTCACTTCCCGCTGCTTTCAAAAACAATTCATTGTTTCCATTCACGGTTAATTGAAAAATATTTCTTTCTTTAATAATAGGTGGTTCCGTTTCTTCAATTGGCGGCAACTTTCGGTTAAGACCAGAGTCTATCTCGATGGTTGTTGTTACCAAGAAGAAAATTAATAGTAAGAAAGCAATGTCGGCCATGGAGCCTGCATTAACTTCCGGTGCTGCTCTTTTTGCCATAATTATTTATTCGTTAGTTTTTTAACGCCCGATAATAACATAATTACCGCAGCTGAAGCTATTAGTATATAAAACGCTATTAATCCAGCGCCTACCAATTGCGATTCTCCCGAAGTTGCTTCTACGCCATTATAAAAATAAGGCGTTGTATCACCACCTGAAACCACATAAGCCACTATTAAAACAGCTGCAAAAATACCCACACTAATTAGGGTGTTTTTAAGCGTAGCTGTATTTGTAAATAGGTTCTTTAAAACGAAAACTACTACAAGCAGAACGGTTATAAACATAATAACATATGCTATATATGCCAGAGGATCTACAATACCAGTGTCGCCACTTAATGCGCCAGCTTTTATCGCTTCATCACCTTCAGATATTATTCTTACCAAGAACACCACACCTAAAAGGCCAAGGATTCCTGCTAAGATTTTTAAAATTTTGTGTAAATTCATAATTTAAAAAATTATTGCTGTTAATTATTACTTCTTGTGTCTAATCAATAAATCCATTAAAGTAATGGATGCATCTTCCATATCATTAACAATACTGTCAATTTTGGCAATGATGTAATTGTAGAAAACTTGAAGAATAATAGCAACAATTAAACCGAATACGGTTGTTAAAAGTGCTACTTTAATACCACCAGCAACTAAAGATGGTTGCATATCACCAGCAGCTTGAATTTTATCAAATGCTTGAATCATACCAATTACCGTACCCATGAATCCTAACATAGGAGCCAATGCGATAAATAATGAAATCCAAGATACATTTTTCTCTAACTGTCCCATTTGAACACCACCATAAGCAATAACCGCTTTTTCGGCAGCTTCTAAACCTTCGTCTGTTCTATCTAAACCTTGATAGAAAATAGAGGCAACAGGTCCTTTTGTATTTCTACAAACTTCTTTTGCTGCTTCAACACCACCTGATTGTAATGCATCTTCTACGTCTTGAGTTAATTTTTTTGTATTTGTTGAAGAAAGGTTTAAAAAGATAATTCTCTCAATAGCTATTGCTAAACCTAGAATTAAACATAATAATACAATTCCCATAAATCCTGGACCACCTTCTATGAAACGTTTTTTTAGTTCCTGATGAAATCCTAATGACTCTTCTGCTGCAACATCTTCTGTTGCATCGTCTTGAATTGAAGTAACAACTGTGTTTGCACTTGAAATTGCATTTGTAGTTGCGTTAGCTGTTCCGAATGCCACAAAACACATGATGGCGAGGATAGAAAATAATCTTTTCATTTGTTCTTGTTCTTAATTTTATTAGTTAAAGTGTTAAAGATATAAAAAAATTGTAATTAAAAAATTAAAATTAGAGCAGAGTTATTAGAGCTATTTTGTTCTAGCCCATTAAAAACACTACAAAAACCAAAGTAATTTATGATTTTTACCTGACAATTCACAACATTATTGTTTGTAATTTTTCAATAATTATATGCATTTCAAATTGTTACCAAAAATACTTTTGCAGAGAGGAAGGGATTCGAACCCTCGATACCCTTTTGAGGTATACACGCTTTCCAGGCGTGCGCCTTCGACCGCTCGGCCACCTCTCTGTTTTAAGTTTTCTTTTACAGGCAGCCAAATAACGAAAAATCTTTAAAAGGCGAAAATTTTGTAAGTTAATTTTATGCCATTTCTCCTCTTAATGCCGTTTCGAAAACCGTTTTAAAGGTTTTATTGGATATTTTCTCACCTAAAAGATACATTAACTTGGTAATTGCCGCTTCGGTTGTGATATCTTTTCCCGAAATAACACCAATTGTTTTTAACTGTGAACTGGTTTCATATTGACCCATATTAACACTCCCTCCTGAACATTGGGTAACATTAATAACTTGAACACCTTTTTTAATGGTATCTTTTATCAATTGTACAAACCAATCTTCTGTGGACGCATTTCCTGCGCCATAGGTTTCTAAAACAACACCTTTAATATGAGGATTGTTCAAAATACCTTCTAAAATGGCTTTAGAAATACCGGGAAATAGTTTAATAAGTGCAATATTGGTATTAAAATTTTTATGTACCAGCAGTTTTTTTCTAGCATTCGGCACAAAAAGCGCATCGTGGTTAATAGTAATATGCACACCAGATTCTGCTAAATGCGGATAGTTTAAACTTTCAAACGCTTCAAAATGCTCGGCATTAATTTTTGTTGTTCTATTTCCTCTATAAAGTTTGTATTCAAAATATAAACCAACTTCTCGTATAACTGGACGGTTTCTTACTTGTAAGGACGCCATTTGTATAGATGTAATTAAATTCTCTTTAGCATCTGTCCGTAAATCGCCAATAGGCAATTGCGATCCGGTTAAAATTACAGGTTTTGCTAAATTCTCCAACATGAAACTCAAAGCTGAAGCCGTATAACTCATCGTATCACTACCATGAAGTAATACAAATCCATCAAAAGCCTCATAATTGGTTTCAATAATTTCTGCCATTTGCACCCAGTATTCTGGACTCATATTAGATGAATCTATAGGGTCATCAAAGGATATGGTTTCAATATCGCAAGTAAGTAGCTTTAATTCGGGAATCCGTTTAAGGAGATTATTAAAATCGAACGTTTTTAAAGCGCCCGTATTGGGGTTTTTAATCATCCCAATGGTACCTCCTGTATATATTAAAAGAATTTTTGGACTCGTGTTTTCCATAATTATATATTAAAAATGGCTTTTGAATTTTGGGTTGTTATCTCAGCAATTTCCGCTTTTGGCACATTATACAATTCCGACAGTTTTTCTAATACCTTTATAATGTATCCACTTTCATTGCGTTTCCCACGGAATGGTTTTGGAGCAAGATAAGGCGAATCTGTTTCCAAAACAATGTGTTTTAATGGGATTTGATTCAGGAATTGATCTATTTTTCCATTTTTAAACGTTACTACACCACCTATTCCCAACTTCATATTATAAGAAATGGCTTGTTTAGCTTGGTCTAACGTTCCGGTAAAACAATGAAAAATCCCAAATAAATCATCCGATTTTTCGGTTTCAAGAACTTCAAAAATTTCATCAAATGCATCACGACAATGAATAACGATTGGTAATTTATATTTTTTGGCTAGTTGAATTTGATGTTTAAAAGCAATCTTCTGGATGTCTAACGTAGACGTATCCCAATACAAGTCAATGCCAATTTCACCAATAGCAAAAAAGGAGCGCTTGGACAATAAATCTTCAACATGAGCTAATTCGTCCTGATAGTTTTCTTTAACAGATGTTGGGTGCAAGCCTGTCATTAAATACACGTAATCTGGATAATCCGTTTCCAATTGTAACATGGCTTTGGTATAAGACGAATCTATTGCAGGAATAAAAAATCGTGAAACGCCAGAATCTAGAGCGCGTTGTATCATTTGGCTTCTATCGTCATCAAAAGCATCACTATATAAATGCGTATGTGTATCGGTAACTATCATGTTGCAAAAGTAAAAAAGTAACCACCAATGTGATTACTTTCTACTTTATAATTTTAATTTCTTCTGAAACGCGTCGGAAAGCATCTACTACTAATCTAATTTATGTAATAACTTTTGTGCTTGCTCATAATCTTCAGCATCTTCAGGAATTGATTTTAATATCTGGATACAGGATTCTTCATCCTTTTGTTTCAGTTTACTTAAAGCCAAATACCATGTTGCTTTGTGCTTATAAACGGAAGGTGTTTTCATAATTCCGTTGAAAAGCGCATCTGCTTGCTTATATTGATTCAACTCTACCAATGAAACAGCTTTATACAGTTGGTATTCTATATTATCAGGATCTGATTGTAATAGTTCTGAAAAATAGGTTTCAGCATCTTTATAATTATGATTATTAAAAGAGGACTCTGCCTTGGTTAACACCTCATCTTGATTGCCTCTAACGGTTAAGCTAATTGTGCCATAGTTGGCGAAATCATCATAAATAGGATTTGAAAATTGCTGACCAATAAAAAACCCGATAATTAAAATAGCTGCAGCCGCTACCGAATAAAACCATGGGTTTATACGTCTTACTTTAGACTTTGAACTTGGCTTATCTTTAAAATAATTATTTGAAACGGTTTCTAACGTCTTCTTAAAGGCATCCGTTTGTTCGGCATTTTTATAATGATTTTCTACAAATTGGGATGTTTTTTTATAGATTTCAAAGGCGTCATTATAAATAGGGTCTGTTTCTAATTGCTGTTCAAAAGCTTGTTTGCTTTCGTCATCCAGGTTTCCCGAGAGATAGTCTTCAAATAAAATATAATCTTGGTCTTTCATGGTTACGATTTTAGGTTGTTAAAACGAGGCGCTTCTTGAACCATTTTGCTAAGCTTACCAATACATAAAGATTTCTTTTTTCTGGCATAAGCGTAGCTTACACCTAAACTTTCCGCTACTTCCTCCATGGATTTAATTTTAAAGGTAGCTTTTAATAAATCTTTACAGGCTTTTCCTAATTTTTGAAACATTTCAGTAAATAATTCATGTTGTTGTTCAAATAATGTCGTTTCAAAAGCCAGTTCTTGCGCATCATCATCTTTAGATAACACCTCTTCATTAATTGTTACCTCTTTATTGCCAATTTTTTTTAATTGATTGAGCCATTTGCGTTTACAAAGCAGAAAAAAATAGGCATCAAATGGACAGGTTAGTTTTAAATCCTTTTCAATAGCTTGATTATAGATAGTAATTATGGTTTCTTGAATAACATCTTGTGCATGCGACTCATTACCACTATTCATTTTAATATAGTTTATCACTTTAGGCGCAAACGTATCATATATAGATTGTATAATGAATGGATTGTTTTGTACCAAACCATCAATATATTTTTGATCTTCATGAATTATTTTTTGGCTCATAAACCCTTGTATTTTCTACTAAAGTAAAAAAACTTTCAAATGTACGGGTAACAAAATGAAAATGATTTTGATATAAGGTTGTAAGCGTTAAAAAGCTTGCAAGCAGAAATTAAAAAATTTATTAATCCATTAAAACTATAGGTCATGAAAAATTCAATTTTAATTATCGCACTGGTGGCTTTTTCCATATTGCAAGTGAATGCCACTGACAAAAAACCCTTACTAAATTTAGAAACTGCCATTGCTACGGCAACATTAAAAAAAATAGTTCAAGTTTACGATTGGAATGTTACAACTACTAAAAATAGCTATTCAGGAACATCGCCAAATTTAGAACACGCCAACAAAATGATTGGTTTAGTAAGTTCTGGGGAAGTTGTTTTAAACAAAAAAATAGAGAGCTATTACATGTTTCAAAACCAAGCTAACAACAACAATAACCGCCTTTATTTCTGGGAAGTTACCAGTAGTAAAGGATACGCTCGAGGCTTCTCCTCTACAGAAGCAGATGCATACAACATGATAAAGCTTGTGGCTTCGGGTGACATTATTACGTCAAAAGTTATAATAAGTGGTGTTATAGAGTAAAACCAAAAACATATAAAGATGCTATTAATTGAGGGAGCTGAGAACTTCAACTCAGCTAAAAAAGAGCCTTTCATTCATTTGAAAGGCTCTTTTAATTGACGGCTCATTTCCACAAAAATATTAACGATAAGCAGTTTTTAAGGTTTTTAAAATAGCATTAAAAAAAATTATAATTAAAGTTTCAGCGGAAAACCACTGTAAAACATACACTTTTAAAAATAATTTTAAAAATAGGGTAACAAATAACAGACACTGTTTATATAAGTATGAATAACAATTTTAAAACTCAATGTATTATGAAAACAACAAATCAAAATCACGAATATTTATACACTTTAAATAACGTGAGCAAACAAGTAAAAACATTTTTTGGCATTGCAGCCATTGCATTATTAACCTTATCAAGCTGTACATCTAATGATGATAGCGAAATAACACCAAGTTCTGTTTTAGAAATTCCATCAGGACAAGATTTTGCAAATATTAGAAGTGAAGCTTTGAGCAACATAACCCAAAACTTCCAATTTAATGCCGATGATGGTCTAATTTCTTTAACATCAGAAAATGGTGTAGCCATTTCAATCAATGCAGGATGTTTAACTAAAAATGGGAATCCTGTTACCGGAATGGTAGATTTAGAATATGTTGAAATATTTGAAAAAGGTAATATGTTAACAACCAACAAACCAACTATGGGATTGCGGGATAATGGTAACAAAGCCCTATTAATTACAGGTGGCGAATTTTTCTTTGAAGCAACGCAAAATGGTGTGGCTTTAGAAACAACTTGTGCCATTCAATTACAAGTTCCAACTAGTTTGACAGGATCTGACGACCCAGACATGATTTTATGGAATGGTGTTATTGATGAAAACGGGGACCTTACTTGGGAAGAGGAAGCATTGGACGGTCAGCAAGGTGTTTTTGCCGAAGGTGGTTTATACTATGCTTTTTTAAACAATTTTGGCTGGACAAATATTGATCGTTTTTATAACGACCCTAGACCAAAAACAACTATTTATGCGCAAGCACCTATAGGTTATAACTTTTCAAATAGCGCCATTTATTTATCTTATGATGGTGAAGGGCCAGGACTAGCAGCTTTAGATACCTACGCAAACGGATTGTTTAGTGAACATTACGGTGAAATTCCAATTGGATTAGAGTGTCACGTTATATTTGTAACAGAAGTCGAAGGCGCTTGGAGATATGCCATAAAACCATATACTATTGAAGCCAATCAAGTTATTACGTTTTCTATGATGGAAACTGCCATAGCTAGTGAAGCCGATTTGATATCTATGATTAATGATTTGCCTTAATTTAACCTAGAGAAAGGCGATGGTTGTAATGACCATCGCTTTTTGTATTTTAGCAAGTACCTAACCCATTTTACTATGAGAACCTGTTTAACACTTTTCGTTTTTAGCTGTTGTTTTCATTGGCTTTCTGCACAAGAGATCCAAGCTCCAGATAGTATTCCGCGTGTAGCAACTATTAAGCATCGTGTAGAGAATAACGCCATACAATTTACACCAGAAACACCAATTTTAGAACAAATTGCAGGAGCTCCAAAAGCGTTCTATTCTTATTATTGGGAGTTTGATGATGGGACTTACAGCAAAGAAGAAAACCCAAAACACAACTTTAAAAAACCTGGCGATTATGAGGTAAAACTTTGGGCAACCAATCATTATGACACCGGAAAACCACCAAGCACACGACCTAAAAAAATAACAGTTTCCCAAACCAATAACGATTTTCAAGATGAAGCCTCCATGAGTGAGGATTTACTTTTAGAGCGCAATAGAGAACCTATGCCAAATGAAAATATGGTGGTAATTATGCGTTATAAAAACTACCTAAATTATAAGACTAATGGGAAACTCTATTTATTTTATAATGAAAAAGCGTATAAAACCGATAATTTTGAATTATTAGAAACCCGAACCTATCATAATGAAAAGCAACTCATTACTCCTGAATTTGCTTTTACTAATACAGTGGATGATGCCGATCAAACCTTAATGGCTTCAGCAGAAAATGGATTGTTTCACCTCAAAGCCAAACCACAAGATTCTACTATTAAAACCAACTTACCTCTAACGTTGGAAGAAAGCAAATCCTATTATAGAAATTCACAGCAATTGGCGTTTAATGATATGGAACCTAATGAGGAACGCAATGTTTTTTTCACCTTAAGAACACCGCCTGAAATGTTGAAGGATACGAGCGCCATAATTTCTATTCGCGGTGTGTATGTCCCAGACTCTAATTATGACAATCATAAAGTGAAAGACATGGAAATGGAAATTGTAACATCTCATGACCCTAACAAAATGGCGAGTAATGGCACCTTTATGAATTACCGTTTAGTCCGTTTTAAAACCTTAAAGTATAAAATAAAATTTCAGAATAATGGCGAAGGTCCAGCCAGAACCATCCGCTTGGAAACAGATATTCCAGATATGTTAGATAAATCTACCATTGAAGTTACCGATATGTATCCAAAATGTAAAATTTGCCCTAAAAACATAGAAGTACGCTACAGTTGTTTAGATACAACGTTTACAGATACGCAAGCAATCTTTACTTTTAAGAATATATATTTACCTGGTAGCGAACAAAAAAACGTGAAGGCATATGATTCCACCAAAGGTTTCGTAAAATACAATATTAAATTTGCGAAAGATTTTCACAAACAAAAAACCAAGAGTAAAACGGCCATTATTTTTGATAAAAACGATCCAATTATAACTAATTATTCCACCACCAGATTTGTTCCTGGCATTTCCATTGGCGCCAAAGCTGGATATAATTCGTTTTCCGATTTAAAAAACTCTGAAAGTTATTTTGTGGGTGCTACCATTTCTCCATATAAATCGTATCGCTGGTATTGGCAAGTGGAGGTGTTAAACAGTTTTCATAGCTACGATGCCGAAACCCATATTTCCGAACAATTTGTTAGAGAGGCTCAAGGATTTGAGTTTTTAGAACGTACTACTACCAACGCAAGTTATCAAAACATAGACTGGGAGATTCCTGTATTAATGCGTTACAACATTAATAATTATATTGGAATTGGTGCTGGTTTACAGGGAATGTTATCTATCAGCGAAAAAGAAACTGAAGCCCTTTTAGTAGAACAATTTGAAGGTAGAACAGATGATTTTGTTATTAATAGTTTCTCAACTTCCAACAAGGAATCCAATTCCTTTACCAATTTTAAAGCAGGCTTGTTGTTAGATGTTACGGCGGGATTTGCCCGAATTGGCCCTAGTATTGGCGCACGATATGTTATTAATTTCAAAGACGATTTCAACTATTTACAATTATACGCCATCTGGAAGTTTTAAAAATCATTCAAGAATCTATTAGAATTAATGTTTCATTATTTGCAAAATTTCAAAAACAAGCAGCCGTTTGCAATTCCAAAATTTTGGATTTTTGCTGTGTTTTTATGGTTTCAAGTTCAGGTACAAGCCCAAAGTTTAGAGGATGCCATTTATTCGGCAACTGAAACATTTATTGCCCATAAAAACCAACAAACTTTTCAAGTTTTAAGTACGAAAGAAACCACTTTCAAAAATCAGATATCTTCCAAAAATGAGGAATTGGCCTATGTATTTCTACTTTGCAATAAAGCCTATTATTTAAACGAAAACAACCAACTACCAGATGCTATATTAAATTACGAAGCAGCAAGAACACGCTATAATAAAAATCAGCTTTACACCATTTCTGATTATGATATTACAGAGTACTGCTTAAAACCATTGGGTAATTTATATACCAAAACAAACAATTACACCAATGCAGAAAATACCATTAAGCAATATGTTGCTTTGGCAGAAAAAAGCAAAAATAACACACATTATATTTCGGGCATTATTAATCTTTCGGTGTTATACCAAACGCGAGGCATGCATGAATCCGTTTTAAATTTGATTAAAAAAACAGCTAATATTCCTAACATATCAGAAACGCAAAAAAATAAACTGAATACTTTAAAAGCTTCCAGTTCCATAGCTATAGCTGGCACTTCCAATTATAATTTGGATAATGATGTGATATTTTCAAATCAAGATGGGCTGTACAATACCAATCGTTTGGCCTATGAATTAGCTTTAAAAAAAGGTGATTATGAGTCGGCTTTAAAACATTTAAATCTTTCCACAATATATCAAAAACGGGATTCGCTTACTTTGAGGGAAATAGCTAAAAACCGTTTAGAAAAAGGGCAATTACACTATTTATTAAACGATTTTGAACAAGCAAATCAGCAATTACAAGTAGCCTTACATACCTTACTCCCAAATTTGGAACGTAAGGCTGTTCCTGCCAGAACAACTTTATACCCAGAAAACACCTTTATAGATATTTTCGATTTGTTAGCTAGACTTCAATCTGATTCAGAAAAAGCGCTTCAGTATTATGATTTAAGTTTTTACGTTTCGCGTTTAATTACTTCAAATGTAACATCTCAAGAATCTAAAATTGCGAATCAATCTGCCAACCGCAAACGCAGTGAGAATTGTTTGGAGTTACTTTATAAAATTTATCAAAAATCATCTGATCCAACCATTTTTGAGCGCGCCTTGCAATATTCAGAAATGCAAAAAGCTTCAGTTTTAAAAGATATGTTTCAGAAGAAAACACTTTTAGAAGAACATCCAACCGATTCATTACTTCTTAAAGAACAAGCTCTTTTACGGGAACAAGAAGAATTAACTACTATCATGATTAAAAAACAATTGGGTTACCAAGCTATTAAAAATGATAGCCTAAACACCCAGCTTTTAGATATTAGTGTCCAACTAAAAAGACTTCAAAAAACAATTGCAGATCGGTATCCACAAATTGAAAATCGGGTTTCCAGTTCGGAGATTCATAAACAATTACAACAGGATGATGCCAACCTCATCCTATATTTTTATGGCCAACGTGCGGTATATCACTTTATCTTTTCCGAAGAAAATACCGCTTTTATTAAAACACCTATAACAGAAACCTATACGAATAGCATAACAAGCTTTATTCATTTATTTGATGACCCTTCTTTTATTAACAATAATATTAAGGCATTTACCAACCAAGCACACGCCTTATACAAGCAGCTTAATTTAAGTGAAATATCACCTTCTAAAAACCTCATCATTATTCCAGATGGCATCCTCAATTTTATCCCTTTTGAAGCTTTACTAACAGAGCAAATGGAAACGAATAGTTTTAAGGATATGCCATTTATTGTAACGCAACAAGCGGTTGTTTATAATTCTAGTTTGGCATTTTATCTACAACCAAAAAAAACTTCTAAAAACACGAGTTTATTGGGCATTTTTCCGGTTTTTGAAAACACAAATCAACCGCTCACGTATTCCATCCAGGAAGCGGAAGCCATAAAAAAGGAAACGCATGCTTCGCTTTATATGCATACACAAGCTACTAAACAGCGTTTTATGGATGATGCGTCAAAATTTAGTATTTTACATTTATCGACACATGCTACTGGTGGCGATTTTAGCAATCCAGCAAGTTTAGCTTTTTCTGATGAGCCTATGCTACTAAATGAATTGTACAGTTTAAATATACGTCCAGATTTAGTGGTTTTAAGCGCTTGTGAAACAGGAATTGGCAAACTTCAAAAGGGTGAAGGCGCCATGAGTATTGCCAGAGGTTTTCAATATGCAGGAGCTAAAAATGTGCTGTATTCATTATGGCAAATTAACGATGCTTCCACAGCTACATTAATGTCATTTTTTTACAAATCACTTCAAGAAACAAACTCTGTCTTTACCGCTAATAGGCAATCCAAATTAATGTATTTACATGATGATTCAATTAGTAACATTAAAAAATCGCCTTATTATTGGAGTGCCTTTGTATATTACGGTAACGTTGTAGCACCAACAGCAAAAGACCAAACAGTTTATTACATCCTTGGCATTTTAGCGCTTTTAATTATTGTATTTTTGGTAATCAGAAAAGGAAAAACGAATGAGCGAAAAACCAGAAACCAGTCTTAAAGACTTTCTTTTAGAAAAAGGCTACACCAAAATAAAATTAAAGTTAACCAAAACCAATCACTTTGAAATCAAATCGACTATCAACGGTATAAAAGGTAATTTTATATTAGATACTGGTGCTTCTAGTTCTTGTGTGGGTTTTGAAGCTATTGAAACCTTTAAGCTAAAGGTTATTGATTCTGAAGTCAAGGCTGCAGGAGCTGGTGCCATAGATATGTTGACGCAGATTTCGAAAAAAAATCAAATTAAAATTGGCCAATGGAAACAAGATAAGGTTCCGCTAATTTTGTTTAATCTAACCCATGTAAACACGGCATTAATCAATCATAATGCGCAACCAGTGGATGGTATTATAGGTGCTGATATTTTAAAGAAAGGAAAAGGCATAATTGATTATGAAAAGAAATATTTATATTTAAAACTGTAAGATAAAACTTCAACATCTTAAATTTACTTATCTTTATACTAAAGACCTATTAACTAACCACCACATGCAATCTTCAATTATTATAGCGGACGATCACCCACTCATGTTACGTGGGCTTCATGATTTTTTGAAGTCCAAGGGGTATAATATTTTGGGTAGTGGGAAGGATGGTAAAGAAGCCTATAATTTAATTGTTAAACACAAACCAAACATTGCTATTCTAGATATCAGGATGCCTTTTTTAACGGGGCTGGAGGTAGCGGAAGAGTGTTTAAAAAATGGGATTAAGACTAAAATTATTTTAATAACCTTTGATAAAGGTGAAGAGTTGTATGATAAAGCTCAAGAATTAAAAATTTTTGGATATATTTTAAAAGAATTTGCCATTGAAGAAATTGAGCTTTGTATTGAAAGCGTAACCAATAACAAACCCTATTTTAGTGCAGAAATTGCTCAATATTTGAATTCACAAACTAACACCCAACGACCGCATTCCTTAAGCGAATTAACAAAAACAGAGATTAAGGTGTTATCGTTAATAGCTCAAAACAAAACGGCTAATGAAATTGGCAATGCCCTATCTGTATCTGGTAGAACTATAGAAAAACACAAGAGTAATATTATTAAAAAACTAAACCTGGAATCCAAGCACAATAGTCTTTCTCTATTTGCTAAAGAAAACGAACAGTTTTTAGAGTCCTAATAAAAATACGTAGAACTACGTATTTCACAAGACAGAAGGATGGCGTATATTTACAGTGCTATTAATCGGAGACCTTGTTTTACAGTAACAGGTTGAATATCAAAAGGCTTTAAAGGTTTTACCTTTAAGGTCTTTTTTTTTTTGCGCTATAAATGAAAAGCAGCAAAAATACGTAGAACTACGTATTTTTTATATGGTTTATGTAACATACCTTTACCATGCTATTAGTTAGTTATTTGAGGGGATTTAATAGAGGGCTTTTAATCATCTGATTAAAAGCCCTTTTTTTAGATTCTAATGTAAAAATCAAAAAATACGTAGTTCTACGTATTTCTTAAATGATTCTTTATTGTTACCTTTATCATGCTATTAATCAAAGATGTGGAGTTTTCTATTTTTAGATTATTTCTTCTTTAAAAACAAATAAAATGGAACATTCCAATCTACCAAACAACCTTGAAATCATGCAAAATTCAAACATGAGTAAATTTTTCGTTTTCGGGATTATCGTACTAGTCGTTCTTGTTATATCGCTAAATATTCTTGTTTGCTTTTTTTAGTAAGTTAGTTATTATGTATTCAAGAAAAAAGCGCTACTTCTTTTAGAAGTAGCGCTTTCGTATTATATAGAATTGTATTTTATTAAAGCTCTAAAGCTTTCATAACATTATTATCCATTAATAATTCTGTTGGATTTTCTAATGCTTCTTTTACTGCTACTAGGAAACCTACAGATTCTTTACCATCAATAATTCTATGATCGTAAGATAAGGCTACAAACATTATTGGACGTATTTCAACCTTACCATCAATAGCTACAGGTCTTTCAACAATGTTGTGCATTCCTAAAATTCCACTTTGAGGTGGGTTGATAATTGGTGTTGAAAGCATACTTCCAAAAACACCACCATTAGAAATGGTAAACGTTCCACCTGTCATTTCATCTACCGTAATTTTCCCATCTCGTGCGCGAAGAGCCAAGCGTTTCACCTCATTTTCAACACCTCTAAAGGTTAAATTTTCGGTATTTCTAATTACAGGAACCATTAATCCTTTTGGACCAGAAACAGCTATTGAAATATCAACGAAATCATAAGTAATCATTTCGTTTCCATCGATCATAGAGTTTACATCTGGATACATTTTCAAAGCTCTAACAACAGCTAAAGTAAAGAAAGACATAAAGCCTAATCCTACACCATGCTTGTTTTTAAAAGCTTCTTTGTATTCATTTCGCAATGCAAAAATTGGTGACATATCTACTTCGTTAAACGTAGTAAGCATAGCCGTTGTATTTTTAGCTTCCACTAAACGTTCTGCTACTTTACGCCTTAACATAGACATTCTACTTCTAGTGCTTGATCGGTTTCCACCTGTTGGTGTTCCCATAGAAGGCACTGCTTTTACAGCATCATCTTTAGTAACGCGACCGTCTTTTCCAGTTCCTGAAATTTCTGAAGCATCCATATCTTTTTCAGCTAGAATCTTTTTAGCTGCAGGACTAGCAACACCAGATGCGTATGATTTATTAGCAGGATTTGATGCTTTATCATGATTAGATTTCTTCTTATCTGAATCCAAATCTTTAACTAATTCCTCGGTTTCTTTTTTTGTAGCGCCACCTTCATCGCCACCACCTTTATAGGATTCTGGCGCATCCTTTTCTGATCCGCCTCCTGGCTTTTCAGCTGACGTATCAATTAAACACACAACCGCTCCAACTTCTACAGCGTCACCTTCTTCTGCTTTAAGTGTTATGGTTCCACTAGCTTCGGCAGGCAATTCTAAAGTTGCTTTGTCACTATCTACTTCTGCAATAGCTTGGTCTTTTTCTACGTAATCACCATCCGCAACTAACCATGTTGCAATTTCTACTTCTGTAATAGATTCTCCTGGCGAAGGAACTTTCATTTCTAAAATCATCGTGATACTGTTTTAGTTTTTAATATTTTAATGTTGGTTGTTTTTCGTTTTGTCAAACACGAAGTCTATAACTTCTTTATGACGTTTTTTAGAACGTACAGAACTACCAGCTGCTGGTGCTCCATAAGGTCTACGCGATACCGCTCTAAATGTTTTGGCTTCGTCCAAATGCATTAACATGTGGCTATATGCGCCCATGTTTCTTGGTTCTTCTTGAGCCCAAACAATTTCTTCGGCATTTTTATATTTCTTCATTACCCCTCTAATAGCTTCTGTTGGCAATGGGAATAATTGTTCTATTCTTACCAAAGCTATATCTTTACGATTTAAGTTTTCGCGCTCTTCCTGTAAATCATAATAGAACTTACCAGTAACAAATACTAATGATTTTACATCAGTAGTTTTAATTTCCTGATCGTCTATTACTTCTTGGAAACTTCCATTTGCAAATTCGTCAACGGTTGAAACCACTTTAGGGTTACGCAACAAACTTTTTGGTGTAAATATAATTAAAGGTTTGCGGTATTCAGCTTTTACTTGTCTGCGTAATATATGAAACATATTGGCTGGCGTTGTACAGTCGGCCACAAACATATTATCCTTGGCACACAGTTGCAAATAACGCTCCATACGTCCGGAAGAATGTTCTGCTCCTTGCCCTTCATAACCATGCGGTAAAAGCATAACTAATCCGTTTTGAAGTTTCCATTTATCTTCGGCTGCAGAGATGTATTGATCCAACATAATTTGTGCACCATTACTAAAATCGCCAAACTGGGCTTCCCAAATAGTTAAAGTTCTAGGGCTTGCCATGGCATAACCATAATCAAAACCTACAACACCATATTCTGATAGCAATGAGTTATAAATATAGAATTTACCTTGATCATCACTTAATTGATTGTGAAGGATAATTTCTTCCTCACTATCCTCTACTTTTACAACGGCATGTCTGTGAGAAAACGTTCCACGCTCCACATCTTGACCAGAAATTCTAACATCGTTACCATCTAATAATAAGGTTCCATAAGCTAAATGTTCTGCCATAGCCCAATCCAGTTTGTTTTCATCAAACATGGTTTGTCTAGACTGTATTAAGCGTTCAATTTTACGAATGAATTTTTTATCCTTTGGAAGATTTGAAATAACCTTCGTTACTTTTTCTAGATCGGCTTTGCTACAAGTTGTATCAACCGGTTCCATCATTTTATTTTCGTCCGCAGTTGTGTAATCTTCCCATTCGTTTTGCATGAATGGTGTGATTTCCGTTTTATCTTCTTTTCTAGAATCTTCTAAATTTTCTTCTAATTTATTTTTATAGTCTTCTTCCAGTTTTTTAACATAATCCTCATCAATAATTCCTTCAGAAATAAGCTTTTCAGCATAAATATCTCTTGGGTTATGATGTTTTGCAATAGCTTTATACAATTTTGGTTGTGTAAAACGTGGCTCATCCCCTTCATTATGACCATATTTTCTATAGCCTAATAAATCGATAAATACATCGCGTTTAAATTTCATTCTGAAATGCAATGCGAATAACATGGCGTGAACAACAGCTTCCACATCGTCTGCATTAACATGTAATACAGGAGATAGTGTTACTTTGGCAATATCTGTACAATATGTACTAGATCGTGCATCCAAATAATTGGTAGTAAAACCGATCTGGTTATTAACAACTATGTGAATGGTTCCACTCGTTTTATAACCATCTAACTGCGACATTTGAACAATTTCGTACACCAAGCCTTGACCTGCAATAGCAGCATCACCATGAACAACTATTGGTAATACTTGCGATGGATTATCGGCATATTTATCATCTTGTTTAGCTCTAACTATACCTTCAACTACGGCGCCTACGGTTTCTAAATGCGACGGGTTTGGGGCAATATTTAAATTAATTTTATTGCCGTTATTGGTTTCTCTATCACTGGTCCAACCTAAATGATATTTCACATCACCATCAAAAACCTCCTGCTCATAATCTTTACCGTCAAATTCACTAAAGATATCTTTAGCCGATTTTCCGAAAATATTTGTCAATGTACTTAAACGGCCACGGTGTGCCATTCCCATTACAAATTCTTTCACATCATAATCCGAAGCACTTTCAATTAAGGCGTCTAATGCTGGGATTAAAGACTCACCTCCTTCTAAAGAGAATCGTTTTTGTCCTACATATTTGGTATGTAAAAAGGTTTCAAAGGAAACGGCTTCATTTAATTTTTTAAGAATATGTTTCTTCTGATCTGCATCAAAATTTGGCAGATTATCATTAATACTCAATTTTTCCTGAAACCATTTAATTTCTTCAGGTTTTCTGATATACATATATTCTACTCCTATTGAGTGACAATATATATTATCTAAATGCTTAATAATGGCGCGCAATGTTTTTACGCCAGAACCTATGGTGTCTCCTGCATTAAAGGTGGTATCCAAATCGGATTCTGATAGTCCGAAATTTTCAATAGCCAAAGTAGGCGAATACGTACGTCTGTCACGAACAGGGTTTGTTTTTGTAAACAAATGTCCACGATTACGATACCCATCAATTAATTGTAATACCTGAAATTCTTTGGTGACACTAATAGAAACATGTTCGCAGGAAACATCCGTTCCCATAACTTGCTCTGTTTCCACCTTGTCTGTTATGCCATAGCTTTCACTACCAAAGTCGTAACCTTGAAAAAAGGCTCTCCAACTTGGCTCGACAGAATCTGGGTTTTGTAAATATTGGTCGTATAAATCAGCAAAGTATGCTGAATGTGCTGCGTTTAAAAAAGAATATTTATCCATAAATGAATTAAAACTGAATCGTTCAGACTAAATTTATACAAAAGTACAACTTTTACTAAAATTAGATATGGTTTTCTTACATTTATAACATGTAATTAACTAAAATTTTGAAAATGAAACAGGATTCTTTATTTCATAAATTAAATAGTTTCTTCATAGGTTTTTTCTGCCTCATTACTATGAGTGTTACCGCACAAAATAATTCAAATGATTTTTGGAGTCATGTTCGCTTTGGTGGCGCCGTTGGATTAAGTTTTTCTGGTGATTACTTCAGCGGGACGTTGGCACCAAGTGCTATTTATCGTTTTAACCCGCAATTTGCCATGGGTGTTTCACTAAACGGAACCTATTCTTCTAGAAAGGACTATTACAAATCTACTATTTTAGGTGGAAGTGTTCTTGGACTTTTTAACCCTATCCCACAATTGCAGCTTTCAGCTGAATTTGAAGAATTAAATGTGAGTCGGAATTGGGAAAATAGACTTCTAATTGCAGACGAGAACTATTGGTATCCGGCATTGTTTTTAGGCGCTGGTTACACCATAAGTAGTGGGCGCGTGTCTACAGCTATTGGAATTCGTTATGATGTGCTGTATGATAGAGATAAGAGTATTTATGGAAGTTCTTGGATGCCGTTCTTTAGAATTTATTTTTAAAAATAAATTTATGAATACTTATTTTTAAACCAAACCTTTTGCCACTCGCGCTGTAGCACTAAAAAAGCCACCTGTTCTGCCATAATAATGGTATCTGAACCGTCCAACTCGCGAACTTTGGTTTCAGAAACATCAATAATGTAGAGCAGATTTAAATAATCCATGAACTTTTCTTGGATTAATTTATAAACCATTTCATGCAACATGAATTTTAAACTAGTTGGGAGTATTTCCAGATCCAATTCCAAATCCACATTTGCCAAAGCTAAATCCTTATTCAATTGCTGAATTAACTTCTGATAGAGTTCGAACTGATTGGCTTCATCAATTAAATCGGTAAAAGTTGTAGGTAATTGCATTATACATTCCTGTTCATTAACTGCTGACCAAACGTTTTTAATAACATCTTTTTTTCTTCAGAAATTTGTAGCTGCTCTAAAATACCAAAAGCTTTATTGGTATATTCCTCTATAACCTGCTTGGTTGCTAAACTAGAGCCAGAGGTGTTAAAAATATCTTTAATGGTTTCTATTTTATTGGTCTGGTCGGTAGGTTTTAAACTGAATAAATGTAAAAGCTGCTGCTTATCATCATCACTAGAAAACTCCAAGGCTTTTAAATATAAATAAGTTTTTTTGTTTTCAATAATATCACCACCAACTTGTTTTCCAAATGTTTCGGGATTGCCAAATGCATCTAAATAATCATCTTGTAGTTGAAAGGCAATTCCTAAATTTAAACCAAACTCATACATATTGCGTTTATCTTGTTCCCGAACCTGCGCAACAATTGCACCCATTTCCATAGCAGCACCAACCAAAACGGCTGTTTTGTATTCAATCATTTTTAAATATTCAGGAATAGACACATCGTCACGGGTTTCAAAATCTACATCATACTGCTGACCTTCACAAACCTGTAAAGCTGTTTTGCTAAATAATTTAGCAAGTGCTTGAAACGTTTCGGGCTCATAGTTTTCAAACAACTGATACGCCATAATTAGCATGGCATCACCGGATAAAATCCCCGTGTTTAAATCCCATTTCTCATGAACGGTTTCTTGACCCCTTCGCAGAGGTGCATCATCCATAATATCATCATGAACCAATGAAAAATTATGAAAAACTTCAATACTTAAAGCCGCATTTAACGCTTTGGTATAGTGACAATCAAAAATCTCTGCAGTCATTAAAGTTAAAACAGGACGCAAGCGTTTTCCACCTAATTGTAATATATAATTAATTGGATTGTATAACGATTTTGGTTCTTTTTCTTGAATATACGCATCCAAGTAATCCACAAAGGCTTGCTGATAATAAGGTGTGTTTTGCATAAAGCAAAAATAAGGCAATTCATTTAATTATTACAACACCTTTCTCCAATATTAAGAAAAGGTTAATACTATGGAAACTTTTTTGGTTTTTAAAGTTTCCTTTGATATATTTGCACCTTATTATGAAAGATAAAATTCTTAAAAGTTCGGCTGATTTGTTTTTAAACTACGGGTTTAAAAGCGTGACTATGGACGATATTGCCAATGAAATTGGTGTATCGAAAAAAACCATATACCTACACTATGCAACGAAAACGAAATTAGTTCAGGCAACAACCTTATATATGTTTGAATTTATTTCGCAAGGTATTGATTGTATTTGTGCTTTAAATCAAAATCCTATTGATGAAATTTTTGAAATCAAGAAATTCACCATGACCCATTTAAAAGATGAAAAATCATCACCACAATACCAACTTAAAAAATATTATCCTAAAATTTTCGAATCACTAAAAAACGATCAATTTCACATCATGCAAGATTGTGTAAAAAATAATTTAATTCGTGGTGTATCAGAAGGACTATATCGTGAATCCATTGATGTTGAATTTGTATCCCGACTCTACTTTAATACCATGATGAGCTTAAAGGATGTTGATATATTTCCAACCAATGATTTCCCCATGAAACAGTTAATGGATAATTATTTAGAATATCATATTCGCGGGATTAGCACCAAAAAAGGAATTGACAAATTAGACACCATATTAAGTGACAGCTCAAAAATAAAAATAGACTAAAACAAACAATGAAACATAAATCACTATTAATAGTCAGCCTATTATTTTCCACTTGGTTAATAGCGCAAGAAACGCCAAGTACATTAACCTTACAAGAAGCGATAGATTATGCCTTAATAAATAACCGATCCGTTAAAAATGCTGTTAGAGATATTGAAGCTGCCGAAAAACAAAAATGGGAAACCACAGCTACAGGTTTGCCACAAATAAATGGCGCTGTAGATTACCAAAATTGGATAAAACAACAAGTTTCCTTACTTCCAGCAGAACTTGCAGGTGGTACGCCAGGCACATTTGTACCTGTTGAATTTAGTCCAAAGCAAAGCATAAACGCTACGGCTACTTTAAGTCAGCTACTTTTTGACGGCTCGTATTTGGTTGGGTTACAGTCTGCAAAAGTGTTTCTAGAAATTTCAGAGAATGCTAAAATCAAAACCGATTTAGAAGTAAGAAATGCCGTAATCAACGCGTATGGAAACGTGCTTTTAGCCGAAGAAAACTTGAACATTGTCAATAAAAACATTGAGGTGCTTGAAAAAAATCTTTTTGAAACTACCAAAATATATCAAAATGGTTTAGCTGAAGAAGAAAGCGTGGAGCAATTGCAAATTACTTTAACGGGTTTAAAAAACTATTTAAATAATGTCAAGCGTTCTAAAGATATAGCCTATCAATTATTTAATATTACGTTGGGAATTGATTTAAACACGCCCATTTCTCTAATAGATAGTTTAGAAACTCTCACGCTCCAAAACATATCATTAGAGCTCTTGGAGGCAGATGAAAATATTGAAAACAGTATTGATTACCAAATTGCAAAAAATCAAGAGGAATCTCAAGAATTACTTTTAAAACTTGAGAAAAGCAGCTTTCTACCAACCTTAAGCGCATTTATAAACGGTGGATATAGTGGTTATGGTGAAAAATTTAATTTTGCTAACAATAATCAAGAATGGTATGGGTCTTCTCTTTTTGGTGTAAATATGTCCATTCCCATATTTAGTTCTGGTATGCGGAGTGCCGCAACCCAGCGCGCTCGAATAAATTTAGAAATAGCCCAAGAGGAACTAACAGAAACCGAACAGCAGTTAAAATTTCAAATATCAGCTGCAAAAAGTGACTACCAGTTTGCCATTGAAGAATATCAAAACAAGCAACAGAATTTAAATTTAGCAGAACGCATTGAAGAAAAGAACCAAACTAAATTTTTTGAAGGTATAGCGTCTAGTTTTGATTTAAGGCAAGCACAAACACAACTGTATACGGCTCAACAAGAATATTTGCAGTCTATGTTTAATGTTATTACCAAAAAATCTGAACTAGAAACCGTACTAAACACACTAAATTATTAAGCCAATCCATCACAATAAAATCATGAAAAATATAAAAATCCTAATTATTCTTGCCCTTATCATATCGTCTTGTGGCAGTAAAAATGAAAAATCGCTTGATGCTGTTTTAGCATCAAACAATTTATCTGAATTAAAAGAAAGACGTTCGCAAATTGATACCAAGCAACAAGAGCTTAATGACCAGATGGCCTTATTAAATGAAAAAATAGCAAAACTAGATACTATTAAAAAAGTACCTTTAATAACTACTTTTAAGGCAAAAGAGGAGGTTTTCAAGCACCAATTAGAAATACAAGGTAATGTTACCACTAAAGATTTATTAGTTGTAACGCCAGAATACAATGGTATTTTAACCAAGGTTTATGTAAAGGAAGGTCAGCAGGTAAAAAAAGGACAAATTCTTGCTAAAATTGATGATGGTGGTTTAAGTCAGCAACTAGCACAATTAGAAATTCAAGCAAATTTGGCCAAAACAACCTTTGAACGTCAAAAGCGTTTGTGGGATCAGAATATTGGCAGTGAAATCCAATATTTACAGGCTAAATCTTCTTCAGAATCGCAAGCAGAAGCAGTGAATCAACTAAAACAACAAATTTCAAAAACCACGGTTACTGCACCTTTTTCTGGTACCATAGACGATATCATTACCGAACAAGGAAGTGTGGTTATGGCAGGACAAAGTCAACTAATGCGTATTGTAAATCTAGATAATATGTATATAGAAACGGATATTCCTGAAAGCTATATTGGCAGTGTAACAAAAGGCAAAGATGTTACGGTTGAATTTCCAATTTTAGGAGAAACCATTGAGACTAAAGTGCGTCAAGCTGGCGATTATATTAATCCTGCGAACCGAACCTTTAAAGTAGAAGTGAGTGTGCCAAATAAGGACAATAATATTAAACCAAACTTAACAGCGCGTCTTAAAATTAACGATTATACAAGTGAAAAGGCCTTACTAATTCCACAAAGTATTATTTCTGAAAATGCAGATGGCGAGCAGTACATTTATATTCTTTCTAATAAAAACAATAATGGTGAAGGAGACGTTAAACGCGTTATTATAAAAACAGGAAAAACACAAGGAGACGTTATTGAGGTTTTAGAAGGCATAGAAGATGGTGCTGAAATTGTTCAAGAAGGCGCTAGAAGTGTTAAAGATGGTCAAACCGTTAGAGTTGTAGATATGCAAACTGAAAGCACTAACAACTAAAAAGAAACTAATGACTAAAAAGAAAAAACAAGTCGATAAAGAATTTGGTTTATCATCATGGGCAATCAACAACAAGACCACCATGTATGTCCTAATTCTAGTGATGTTTTATTTAGGTGTTGCTGCATTTTTTGAAATGCCTCGTGAAAATTTTCCTGAAGTAAACGAAACTAAAATATATGTTAGCTCAATATACCCTGGAAATACAGCAGAAGATATTGAAAAACTTATTACAGACCCACTTGAGGACGAACTAAAAACCGTTAGTAATGTGGTGGAAATAACCTCAACATCACAAGAAGATTTCTCCATGATTATTGTGGAATTTGATGAAAATCTTACCGTTGAGCAAGCCAAACAAAAGGTAAAGGATGAAATAGACACCAAAACGGCAGGCGAGGATTGGCCAATGTCCAATGGTGCCAAGGTAAAACCTGATGTGTTTGAATTAAGCCTTTCTGAAGAAATGCCCATTTTAAACATTAATATTTCGGGCGATTATCCTATTGAAAAACTTAAAGAATATGGCGAAGTACTTCAAGATGAGATAGAAGATTTATTAGAAATCAAGAAAGTGGATATTCGTGGTGCTCAAGATAAAGAAGTTGAAGTTGCCGTAGATATTTATAAAATGATGGCTGCCGATGTTACTTTTAACGATATTATAGGCGCTATTAATAACGGAAACGTAACCATGTCTGCTGGAAACTTAATAGCCAGTGGTCAGCGTAGAACCATTCGTATCCTTGGTGAAATAGAAACACCAAGTGAGTTAGAAAACTTTGTAGTAAAAGCAGAAAAAGGTAAAGCCACGTATTTAAAAGATGTAGCAACAGTAACATTTCACGAAGAAGATAAAACAACATATGCGCGTGAGTTTGGTGAACCTGTTGTTATGCTAGACGTTAAAAAACGTGCTGGAAAAAACATGGTTGATGCTGCTGAACAAATTAGAGTTATTGTTCAAAATGCCATTGACAATAAGTTTCCACAGGATTTGAAGGTGAGCATCGCTAATGATCAATCGCCAGTAACTATTGGTCAAGTGGACGACTTGGTAAACAACATTATTTTTGGTGTGATTCTAGTCGTTCTGGTTTTAATGTTCTTTTTAGGATTTAAGAACGCCATATTTGTTGGGTTTGCCATACCTATGTCTATGTTTATATCTCTTATGATATTGAACCTTTTAGGCCAAAGTTTAAATACCATGGTTCTTTTCGGATTAATTATGGGTCTTGGGATGTTGGTAGATAATGGAATTGTGGTAGTAGAAAACGTGTATCGTTTAATGGACGAGGAAGGCATGAGCCGTATTGAAGCGGCTAAAAAAGGTATTGGCGAAATTGCCTTTCCTATTATTATTTCTACAGCCACAACGGTTGCCGCATTTATACCTTTAGGTTTATGGCCAGGCATTATGGGACAATTTATGATGATATTGCCCATAACACTTTCCGTAGTTCTAGGTTCATCCTTATTTGTTGCTATTTTCTTTAATTCGGTTTTAGTCTCGCAGTTTATGAGTACCGAAGATAAAGATATGGAACTTAAAAAAATTATCCGTAACACGTCTATAATAGCAGGTTTCGGTATTTTGATACTTATTTTTGGTGGCGAATATCGCGGTTTAGGAACACTAATGATTTTCACCGCTATAATGCAGTGGGCTTATAGATTATTCCTTCGTAAGTGGGCCAACAACTTTCAAACTAAAACCTTGGTACGTTTAGAGCGTTGGTATGAAAATCAGTTGCGCTGGGCTTTATCTGGATGGCGTTTATACGGTTTAACCATTGGAACTTTTGTGCTTTTAGTTTTTTCTTTTGTGGCTTTCGGGATATCATTATCTACACAACGAACCAAAGTAGAATTTTTTCCAGACAATAAGCCAAATCAAATTATTGTTTATATAGAATATCCACAAGGAACAGCTATTGAAAAAACAAATGCCATAACCAAAGAAATTGAGAAGCGCGTTTACGCCGTAGTTAATGATGAACAATACCGTGATGGTGATTATAACTACATGGTAGAAAGTGCGGTTTCACAAGTTGGTGAAGGTGCAGGAAATCCACAAACAGATAGTGGGTCATCGGCTGAAATGCCACACAAAGCAAAAATTACAGCATCCATGCGCGAGTATAAATATCGCCAAGGTGAAGATAGTGAGTTGCTGCGTCAAAAAGTTCAAGAAGCATTAGTTGGCATTTATCCTGGTGTTCTTATTTCTGTTGAAAAAGATGCCAATGGACCACCAGCTGGATCTCCAATTAATATTGAAATTGAAGGCGATGACTATGATGAGCTGATTAATACCGCTGAAAGCATGCGCGAATTCATTAATACTAAAAATATTTCGGGTATTGACGAATTGAAAATTGATGTGAATAAAGATAAGCCATCCATGCGTGTTATTATTGACAGAGAAAAAGCAGGAGAATTAGGTATTAGTGCCACTCAAGTTGGCCAACAATTACGTAATTCTATTTTCGGAACCAAAGCAGGTATTTATAAAGAGGATGGCGATGATTTTGATATTTACGTGCGTTTTAATGAAGAAAACCGCTACAATACCAGTGCTTTATTTAACCAAAACATCACGTTTAGAGATAACACTGGGCAATTAAAAAGTATTCCTGTATCTGCGGTTACTAAACATGAAAACAACTCTAGTTTTAGCGCTATAAAACATAAGGCTACTAAACGTGTGGTTACCGTTTATTCAGCCTTGTCCCCAGGCTATACCGATGCGGGCGCCATTGTTAAGCAAATTCAGAATGAAATGAAGGGTTACAAAAATCTTCCAGCAGACATTCACATAGATTATACCGGTCAAATTGAAGAGCAAAATAAACAAATGGCATTTTTAATGGGTGCATTTGGTACAGGTTTAGGATTGATTTTCTTTATTTTAATATTTCAATTCAACTCCATTTCTAAACCAACCATTATTATGCTCGCCATATTTTTAAGCCTGATTGGTGTATTTGGTGGTATTGTAATGACGGGAAGTGCTTTCGTTATTATGATGACCATGGTTGGTATTATTTCTTTAGCTGGAATCGTTGTAAATAACGGTGTGGTATTGCTCGATTATGCGCAATTATTAATTGACAGAAAGAAACACGAATTAGATTTAGAGGACCATGAGTATTTGAGTAAAGAAGATTTATTCGAAAGTATTGTAAGAGCTGGTAAAGCACGTTTACGTCCAGTTTTACTAACGGCTATTACAACTATTTTAGGATTAATTCCATTAGCAATTGGGTTAAATATCAATTTTTTCACGTTATTTAGTGAATTAGACCCAAATATTTACATGGGTGGAGATAATGTGGTATTTTGGGGTCCATTAGCATGGACGGTAATTTACGGCTTGCTAGTTGCAACATTTTTAACCTTGATTGTGGTTCCAATTTTATTCTTTTTATCCATGCAATTAAAAATGTGGTATCGGAAGAAAACAACAAAAACAGAAAATATTTAAGGCCAATTCTTGTACCCTCAAATAAAAGATTGGCTAATAGCGGGAAGCCTCAACAAATGTTGAGGCTTTTTTTATTTGATAATCGGTTAACTTGCTTAAATTTGCATCCGCATATACCTGTTAGGTATAAAAACAACAAATTTATGTATAGAAGTCATACCTGTGGTGAATTACGAGCATCACATACCAATACCGAAGTAACCCTTTCTGGTTGGGTTCAAAAATCACGCGATAAAGGTTTTATTGTTTGGGTCGATTTACGCGACCGCTATGGTATTACTCAACTCGTTTTTGATGAAGAACGCACACCAAAAGCCATGATGGAAAAAGCACAGAAATTAGGGCGTGAATTTGTTATTCAAGTTACAGGAACCGTTATTGAGCGCGCTTCTAAAAATGCCAATATCCCAACAGGTGATATTGAAATATTAGTATCCAAAATGGATATCTTAAATGAATCTTTACTACCACCTTTTACTATTGAGGACAAAACGGATGGAGGCGAAGATATTCGTATGAAATATCGCTATTTAGATATTCGTCGTAATCCCGTTAAAAACAACCTGATTTTTCGTCATAAAGTGACACAAGAGGTTAGGAACTACTTATCAAAAGAAGGTTTTATAGAAGTGGAAACACCGTACTTAATCAAATCAACGCCAGAAGGTGCTCGTGACTTTGTGGTGCCTTCCAGGATGAATGAAGGGCAATTTTATGCACTTCCGCAAAGCCCACAAACCTTTAAGCAATTGTTAATGGTTGGTGGTATGGATAAATACTTTCAGATTGTAAAATGTTTCCGAGATGAAGATTTACGAGCTGACAGACAACCCGAATTTACACAAATTGACTGCGAAATGGCTTTCGTAGAACAAGAAGATATTTTAAATGCTTTTGAAGGTTTAACCAGACACCTTTTAAAAGTAGTGAATGGTGTTGAAATTTCAGAATTCCCACGCATGCTTTATGATGATGCCATGCGTTTATATGGAAATGACAAACCAGATATTCGTTTCGGAATGGAATTTGGCGAGTTAAATGATGTTGCTCAACATAAAGACTTTGGTGTTTTTAATGATGCCGAATTAGTAATTGGTATTGCTGTTCCTGGTGGAAATAGTTATACGAGAAAAGAAATTGACAAACTGATTGATTGGGTTAAACGCCCGCAAATTGGTGCTTTAGGCATGATATATAGTCGTTGTAATGATGATGGCACGTATAAATCATCAGTAGATAAATTTTTTGACCAAGACGATTTAGCTAAATGGGCAGAAAAAACAGGAGCTAAACCTGGGGATTTAGTCTGTGTACTTTCTGGACCTACAAATAAAGTGCGTACACAATTAAGCGCACTACGTATGGAATTAGCAGAGCGTTTAGATTTGCGTAAACCAAATGAATTTGCACCACTTTGGGTTATGGATTTTCCACTTTTGGAATGGGATGACGAAACGGAGCGTTACCATGCCATGCACCATCCGTTTACATCACCAAAACCTGGACAGTTAGAACTATTAGAAACCAATCCTGGCGAAGTAAAAGCCAATGCTTACGATTTGGTATTAAACGGAAACGAAATTGGAGGTGGCTCTATACGTATTCACGATAAAAAAATCCAAGCCTTAATGTTCGATTATTTAGGTTTTACAAAAGAAGAAGCTAAAGCCCAATTCGGCTTTTTAATGGATGCCTTTCAATATGGTGCGCCCCCACATGGTGGTTTGGCATTTGGATTGGATAGATTGGTTGCTATTTTGGGTGGTCAAGAAACCATTCGTGATTTCATTGCATTCCCGAAAAACAATTCAGGACGTGATGTCATGATTGATGCGCCTGCGCCACTAGACAATAAACAACTAGAAGAATTGAGTTTAAAGCTGAACTTAAAATCTTAAAATTTATAATTTGTCCCGATAGCCTATCGGGACAATTTTTTTAGTAGTTTTAACTAATGAAGTGGAAACGCGTTTTTAAAATTATTATGTATGTTGTTTTAGGGCTTACCATTGCCTTATTTGCTTTATATGGTTATGCCTATTATGTGTTTAATTATAAGTTTGTACCTGAACAAAAATATACACATGCCGTTGAGTATATTGAACCTGAAACAGCTTTGTTAAGCAACGGTTTTGAAGTTTGCAATGAAAACTATATTTTACAATATTATAATCCAGAACGCGCAACTTATAGCAAAGGTAAAAATGGTTTACGCACCTTTATTCTTTCAAATTATAAAAACGAGAATTACACAGATTCAGGATATTTAAACATCCGATTTGTTATAAATTGTAAAGGGGAAGCTGGACGTTATGTTATCCATGAAAATGATTTAGACCTACATCCTAAAACCTTTAACAAACGGTTGGTAGACCAATTATTTCAACTTACAACAGAACTTAAAATATGGAATCCAAATTATGTACATGATGATTTTAGAGATTCCTATATGTATATATCCTATCGAATAGAAAATGGCGAGATTACGGAAATTATCCCTTAGTATCTTTGTAGTTCTTTGTCTGTTTTCATGTAAATCAAAGCGTGAGAAAGCCGAAGAAGCCTACAGTTTTGGTGTTACCAATTTTGGACAAGGTTCAGCTGGTAGCATTAACGGTATTGCACGCGCTATTGAAATAGATTCTACGTATGAACAAGCAGTTTATGAACTTTCCGTTGCGTATTTAAAACGAGGTATACCTCATAAATGGAAAGAACAATATGATAAAGCTATTCCATTAGATTCTGTGACCCGTATTCCTTGGCGAGGGTATTTATATTTGTGGTTTTATAGAGATTATAAAAAAGCCATTGCCGATTTTGATGCCTCTGATACCTTAACACCAAATTTTGTGGATCAGCCGCAAGGTCATAGTGTAGACTATTGGCGAGGCATTGCCTATTTAGGCCTAAAGGATTATGATAATTCTATTTTTTATTTTGACACATACATTAATCAAGAAATAGAAGAGTCAGGCGAAGACTGGGTAGAGCTTACCGCATTTTTATATCGTGGCATTGCCTATTACGAATCTGGAGATTTTGATAAAGCGACATATAATTTTGAAAAACGCCTAGAGCACGGTCGAGGCATTAGTGCCGACGCAAATTATTATTTAGCTTTAATAGCCCAGCAAACAGGAAATATAGCTTTATCAGAAACGTTAATCAATACGGCTATTGAACAATTCAAACAAGGCTATTATAACAAAAGACCGTATGTGGAAACCTTACGACAAATATATTTAGAGGATTTACTAGTCACAAAAGCGGAATTACTACAATAAATGAATATTAAATCGGCCATAAAACACGCTATGATTTGGAGGTATAAATATATCTCTCAAAAAAACTTTGTTTTATTGTTAAGTATTTTTGTTGGTTTATCTACAGGTATCGCTGCTTTAACCTTAAAAAACATCACCTATTCTATTCAACTGTTTTTAGACAAGGGAATTGTTTTTTCTGAAAATCAACTCTATTTTATTTTACCATTTATAGGTTTATTTCTGGTTTATTTATTAAAAAAATATGTGTTTAAAAAAGCCATGACGCCATCTGTCCCTCCTTTTATTAAACGTGCTGTGCCATCGCTTTTATATTCGCTTTTAAGACAAAAAGGACTGTTATCCTATAAGTTAATCTATCATCCAATAATCATGGCGCCATTAACCGTTGGGTTTGGTGGTTCTGTTGGTTTATTGGGTCCAGCTATTACGTCTGGTTCGGCCATCAGTTCTAATTTAAGTAGATTGATGCATATTGATAAAAAGACACGAACATTATTAATAGCCTGTGCTACTGCTGGCGCGATAGCTTCAATGTTTAAATCACCTATTGCAGCTATTGTTTTTGCTGTTGAAGTATTCAGTTTGGATTTAACTTTTGCTTCATTATTACCTTTGCTTATTGCTTCTATTTCTTCGGTTTTAACCTCGTATTTCTTTTTAGGAGATGAGGTGCTTTTCGATTTTACAGTTACTGATAAATTTACCATTAGAGATACCGCTTTTTATATCATTTTAGGTTTGGGTACGGCCATTGGCTCCATTTACTTTACTAAAATTTATTTCGCTGTTTATGCATTTTTTGATCGATTTAAATCCAAATTCACGAAACTACTTGTCGGTGGTTTTGCAATTGGTGTTATGCTTTACTTTATTCCGCCGCTTTACGGTGAAGGTTTAAGCTTTACCAGAGACCTTTATGATGGAAATTACCTCCATGCATTGGGTTCTACTTTTTTTGACAAGTATCTTGATAACATTTGGGTTGTAATTGTCTTATTAATTGGCTTTACTATTTTTAAAGCTATTGCTATGACCACGACATTTGCCGCAGGTGGAGTTGGAGGTGTTATTGTTCCAACTATGGTTATGGGAAGTGCTTTGGGGAATGTCGTGGCTAAAATAATCAACAATATAGGTTTCGGGCATCAGGTATCTGAATCAAACTTCACATTGGTTGGAATGGCCGGACTTATTGCAGGTGTTATTCACGCCCCTTTAACTGCCATTTTCTTAATTGCTGAAATTACCGGTGGATATGTTTTATTTCTTCCCTTAATGATTACCGTAGCCATTTCATATATGATTACGAAAAACTATATGGAACATACTATTTATACCCGAGAATTAGCTGAAAGAGGTGATTTGCTTACCCATGATAAAGATCAAAATGTGCTGACATCTATGGATATTGATAGTGTTATTGAAAAGAACTTTATAGCGCTTCGTCCGGACATGTCTCTAGGAGAGATGCTTCATGAAGGTGTTGCCAAATCGAATAGAAATATGTTTCCTGTTATAAACGAAGACAACAACCTTGTTGGTATTATTTTGTTAGATGATATAAGGAATATTATGTTTGATCAAGCATTGTACAATACTACTTCGGTTGAAACTTTTATGCATTTACCTCCAGGCTATATTGATTATAAGATTGATAATATGAGAATGGTTATGCAAAAGTTTCAAGACACGAATGCTTGGAACCTACCTGTTATTAAAGACGGAAAATATTATGGATTTGTATCTAAATCAAAATTATTAACCGCATACCGAACTAAACTTATTAATATTACTAATTAGTTATGAAATACATTATTATAGTTTTACTAATCACCTCATTAACTGCTATTATTTGTGGTTTAATACTGGATTTAGAATACGCTCCTAAATTAGTTGGAGGCGGCGTATTAGGCTTGTTTTTTATCGTTTTTCCGCTCTTTTCTTGGTATCGATGGAAAGATAAGAAAATGAGTGACTACATGCTTACACAAGAAAATCTAGATAAAATGCGCGAAAGCCAAAAGCGAAATAAGTTTTAATTTAAATTTCTTCTTTCAATAAAAAAACGCTTTAATAATAAAGCAGCTTCATCTGCCAAAACACCTCCTTTTATAAGTGTTTTAGGATGTAGTTTGGTTTGTAAGTTTATGCAACCACGTTCTTCATCACGAGCGCCATAAACAATATTACTTATTTGACTCCAATACAATGCACCAGCACACATTTGGCAAGGCTCTAACGTAACATATAATGTGCAGTTGTGTAAATATTTACCACCTAAAAAATTTGCAGCGGCTGTAATGGCTTGCATTTCGGCATGAGCAGTAACATCATTTAGCATTTCGGTTAAATTATGACCTCGAGCTATAACTCTATTATCAATTACAATAACAGCACCAACTGGAATTTCGCCTTTATCAAAAGCTATTTCAGCTTCCATTAAGGCTTTCCTCATAAAATAAGCATCATCAAAACGTATCTCCATTTTACAAAAATAAAAAAGGCAACTAAATTACTAGTTGCCTTTTTAAAATATCGTTTAAAAATTATTAGTTTTTAATAATTTTATGGTTAGCATCAATATTCTGGCCTTTCATGTTTAATATATAAATACCAGATTGTAGTGTATTCATGTTAACTTCAACTGTTCCAAATAAATCAACTTTCTGACTGTAAACCTGTCTTCCGTTAATATCTGTAATAGTCATAGTTACTTGACCAAAACTCTTATTCGTTTTAATAAACAAGTTATTATTTGTTGGGTTTGGATACACTTTGTAATCGCTTTGTTTAAATTCGTCCACACTTAAGCTAGTACAGTTTTGTAACGTAGGATCTGTTTCTAGAGGCATATCGAAATTCTCAACTTGATCTGTTCTACTAAATTTACTACCACCAGATGCATTAACACCTAGACCTCTATTAGAGAATATTTCCCAAATCATACATTGGTCTTCACCTCCAGTAGTTGCCATATCGGCAGCTAAAATCGCATCACGACCTTCAATAAAATCAGGGTTACAAGGTTGTAATTTAAGTGCATCTATTACTAATTGCATTACTTTATTATTTCCGCCTGTTCCATTGTAAATATCATCATCAAAACCATATTTAGAAACATAAGCCTCCGTTAAATCATATAACATCGTGCCCCAAATAAAGCCAATACCATGTGGTTGTGACACTTGAGCCGTATTATTGGTGTCTCCATACGTGAAACCATTTACAGAAAAATCAGTTGCATATTTAGCATTTCTAATACCTATTCCATTTACGCCTTGCCCAGAAGCATAAGTTACCATACCACGTCCAGCAGCATAGTCTTCAGTTCCTTGTAAGGTAATCATCATAGCAAACCAATCAGACCAACCTTCACCCATCTGAGTTTCGTTTGTTAAACAACCTGCTTGGCTAGGCCCACCTGTTAAACGATTTGAAATACCATGACCATATTCATGTGCTACAATCATGTTATCCAAGCTGCCATCAAGCATAAAAGGACTTGGTCCTTGCAAAGTAACATTAACGGTTTCTGTTTGCATTGCTGCTAGTAGAATTTCACCATCATCAAAATTCATAAATACAGATGGAATTGAGAATACTGGATTTGCTTCTCCTGCCATGTTTACATACGGAACGTAATCTGGATCATTAGTTGGGTTGTTATGATTAATAACTATAACCGCAACAGCACCTGCATCCTGCGCATTTTGAATTTTATCTACAAAAGGACATGTACCTCTTCTGATTACGGCAATTTTACCGGCTACACTTGCAATAGGATTACAGCCTTCTGCTGGGTTTGCAGAGCCATCATTAACTAATTGTAAATCAGCTGTAACAGGTGTCACGCCAATTCCTGGTATGTTGTTTGGTGCTGCGGTTGCTGGATTAACGGCTGTATATGTTCCAGCTACAGCACTATTATTTACAGTAACTAAATCTTGTAAACCTGCAACAGGTGACCATAAAAACATACGCATACTTGGATTAGAACCATCTGGTGGTGTTCCAAAAAAGGCATTGTTAATAGAATTTCCAACACCATTACCATCTTGCCCATCAGCACGAACATAATCATTACCTGCACCACCATTTCCATAGTTATTAGCTTGGAAGTTTCCGCTTGCTTCATCAAAACCATACTGATACCATATATCATGCATCACATTATTTATATAAAATAAGTTGGTTATGGATGCATCTTGGTACCCTTCAGGCTCCTGATTAAAATCTAACGGAAAGTCAAAATTTAGTGTAGCTGTTCCATTTGGAGAATATCCAAAACCATCATTTCCATTTCTATCTTCCATGGCCCAAACATTATTTCCACGTGCATTGGTAAACTCCGCACCAGAAATGCCATCCGTATCATGCCATCCAAAAGGAGAAGCATTAAGGTTAGCTGGTTCAGATAACAAAGTTCTATTACCATGGTTTGGACTTTCTACTGGAAGCGCAAACACATTATATTGAGAACCATCAGCCATAAAAGAAGCGTTCTTAAATAATGTAAAATTAGATTCCACTTGAACTACAGGATTTGAAGCATGACCGTGATTCTCATGTTGGGAATCACCAAAATCACAAGCTAAAATCCAATCGTTTTGATTAATAATTTCACCTGTAATTGCATCAACACGAACACTGTACCAATTAGCACCATCCAAAGTATGAATACTTAAATCCCATGAAAGGGTTAAGTTTCCTGCTTCGTTTTGAAAATACACTAATTTAACTGGAATGGTAGTTTGAGAAACAGAACCATTTGAATACAGGTAGATATTATTATTCTTTTCAATTAAATCTAAACCCTGTACAGCGCCCAAATTTAATTGTGCCGCAACATTATGAATTGCTTGTTTTGCCGTTAATTGTGGAGATGTTGTATTAACTCTTTGATTAACATTACCTGTAAATCTATTAGCATAATAAAAGACAGCATTCCCTTTAATAGCAACACTTGACAGAGCATTTAAAATCGGAATACCTTGGTACCTTTGATTAACATAAACATGCGTAATTTTGTTGTTTTTTGAAAGGAATTCATTATCTACTGATAAATCTGAAATATCACTTACTGTTAAGCCGTATTTTTCTTTATTTTGATTCAGATAATTTTGAATTACAGAGGCGTAATTCGATTCCATTAAGTTACTTTGCGCATAAACCAAATTGGCGAACACCAAAACGGCTAAAAAAAGCAACTTTTTTGCGTAGTTATTTTTCATTTTTCAGAATTAAAAATTAGAGATTTTAATTTAATTCATCAAATATAAGGAAGTTACTATGAGTAATTATTCTAAATAATCAGAAAAAATAAAAATATATGGGCTATTTTAATAATTTTACAACATATTCCTCATAAATGAATTCAATTATTCTCGATACAATTAATAATCCAGCAGATTTACGCGCATTAAATCAAAATAAACTACCTGTTTTAGCTAAAGAATTACGTCAATTTATTATTGATATTGTGGCTACCAAAGAAGGCCATTTAGGTGCTAGTCTAGGTGTTGTGGAATTAACTATTGCCTTGCATTATGTATTTAATACACCAGATGATGTATTAATTTGGGATGTTGGACACCAAGCTTATGTTCATAAAATACTAACGGAAAGAAAAGCCAATTTTGACACCAACCGCCAACTACATGGCATTAGTGGCTTTCCCAAACGGTCTGAAAGTATCTATGATATGTTTGGCACAGGACATTCATCTACCTCTATTTCGGCAGCATTAGGCATTGCTATTGCAGCACAAATTCAAGGTGATTTTAAAAAGCATCATATAGCCGTTATTGGTGATGCCTCCATTGCCAGCGGAATGGCTTTTGAAGGTTTAAACCATGCAGGCGTTACCAATGCCAACTTGCTCGTTATTTTAAATGATAATGCCATAGGAATAGACCCAAGTGTTGGTGCATTAAAACAATATTTAACCAACGTAAAAAAGGGCACTCAAAAACAAGATAATATTTTTGAAGCCTTAAATTTTAATTATTCAGGACCTATTGATGGTCATGATATTTTTAAAGTGATAACAGAATTAGAGCGTTTAAAAACCATTGAAGGCCCTAAATTCCTTCATATAATCACAACTAAAGGCAAAGGCTTAAAACAGGCTGAAGAAAATCAAGTGGTTTATCATGCGCCTGGAAAATTTGACGCTGTTACGGGAGATATTCCTGCTAAAACGAACACCTTACAAGCTCCAAAATACCAAGATGTTTTTGGTTTAACCCTGGTAGAATTAGCAGAAATAAACAATAAAATTGTTGGTATTACACCTGCTATGCCAACTGGAAGTTCCTTAAAATATATGATGGATGCTTTTCCCAATCGCGCATTTGATGTTGGTATTGCCGAACAACACGCCGTAACACTTGCAGCTGGTATGGCCACCCAAGGTATGATTCCGTTTTGCAACATCTACTCTACTTTTTTACAACGTGCTTACGACCAAATAATTCATGATGTAGCCTTACAGAATTTACCAGTTATTTTCTGTCTAGATCGTGCTGGTTTGGTTGGTGAAGATGGCGCCACACATCATGGTGTTTTTGATATAGCCTATTTACGTTGTATTCCGAATATGATTATTGCAGCGCCAAGAAATGAAATTACCTTAAGAAATTTACTTTATACGGCACAGCTCGGAAAACTTTCAAATCCTTTAGCTATAAGATATCCAAGAGGTCGAGGAAACAATGTAAATTGGCAAGTACCTTTTGAAAACGTAATAATGAGCAAAGGCGAACAATTAAAACAAGGTGAAAAAATAGCGATTTTAAGTATTGGTAGCGTCGCCAACAACGTATGCGAAGCGATTTATGATATATCCATTTCCCATTACGATATGGCGTTTGTTAAACCACTTGATATAGATTTATTGCATACTATTTTCAACAAATACGAAACTATTATTACCGTAGAAAACGGAACCATTATAGGTGGATTTGGAAGTGCGATTGCCGAATTTAAATCGCAATTTAATTATAACAATACGCTGAAAGTATTGGGTATTCCAGATCAGTTTATTGAACAAGGTTCTGTAGAAGAGCTAGAAGATATAGCAGGCATTAGCCCTAAAAAAATTAGAGCCTTTGTATTAAAAAATTATGGTGATGTAAACTAGTAATCTTCTGCGTAGAATTGGGTTGAATCAATGTCAGAATCATTGTTATTTGATAACTCACTTAAGGCTAATAAACTAGCAAAGGTTACAAAAAATATAACGATAGCACCTAATATATTTTTTCTCATTTTAGTTAAGTTCAATTAATTTTATAAGCTAAATATAAAAAACACATCGTTAATATGCAAATAATTTCGACTAATAGCTGATTTTGAAAGTTTTATCTTACTAAAAAGCCATTCCCTTTATTTTCTTATAAATTAGAATTGCGCGACTATCTGATAAAGACGCTACATAATTACAAACATTTAAAAGTCGTTTATAAATTAAATCTTCTTGAATATTGATACTCTCGGATAAGGTGTTTAAAATTAATGTATCGTAATTGGAAGCTGTGCCATTATGAGCATTGTTAACAGCAGACACATAAGTTTCCAATAATGTATTTATAACACGGTATCCCATTATTTCCTTTTCTAGAACTTCCTTGGATTGATAGACGTTTTTAATACTAATATTAATAATATCGGTAATTTGTGCTTCATACTTACTTTTATCCAATAAGGCAGTTTGGAAGGTATCATTTAAAATAGCTTCCTCATTTTCAATAAATACAGAAACGGCTTCATTTATCAATGTATTTATTGCCAATGCTCGTAAATAACTAATGCGGTCTTGGGTAGTTGATAATTGGTAGTATTTATTGGTTTGTATATTATCTCGAACCAATTTAATTAAATATTCCAAAGCAAACTCCTCTTGAATAAGACCTAAATTAATACCATCTTCAAAATCGATTATGGTGTAGCAAATATCATCAGCTGCCTCTACCAAAAAGGTTAATGGATGCCTAGCATAGCTTATATTATCATCCGTTCTCCTCGTAATTAAACCCAACTCACTTGCCACATCTTCAAAAGCGGTTTTATCTGCTTGAAAAAAGCCATATTTCTTATCGGCAATATGTTTAGTTGGCTTTTTAGGCAAGGATTCTTTAGGGTATTTTGTAAAAGCACCAAGCGTAGAATAGCTTAAACGTAAACCACCTTCGCGACCAATACGGCTTTCCGTTAGGATTTTAAACCCATTGGCATTGCCCTCAAAATCACATAAATCTTGATATTCTTTATCAGTCAATTCCGACTGGAATGTTTTGCCTGCACCTGTTTTAAAAAATTCACCTATGGCTTTCTCTCCTGAATGTCCAAAAGGTGGATTTCCAATATCATGAGCCAAAGCGGCAGCGGCTACAATAGCACCAAAATCGTTTGGTTGATAGCCATGAATATTTTGTAAATGTGGATATTTTTCAATTAACTGTTTGCCTGCTAGTCGTCCAAGTGTTCTTCCAACCACACTGACTTCCAAACTATGGGTTAATCGTGTGTGAACAAAATCTGTTTGGGATAAGGGAATAACCTGCGTTTTATCTTGTAAACTTCTAAATTCTGAAGAAAATATGATACGATCATAATCAACTTCAAAACCTAAACGTGTTTCATCTTGCTCTTTTCGCAAGCGTTTATTCGTATCGCCAAAACGCTTTAATGATAATAATTGTTCCCAGTTCATTGTACAAATCTATTGACTTGCAAGATAGTATTTTTTCAATGTTAAGAAACCGTTTCGAAATCAGATTATTTAGAAAATCTCATAACTTTTAGGTAATGTTTTTATGATACAGGTTTAATACCTAGTTAACCGTGAATTTACATCTCTACAGTTTCTTTGCCGTAAGAAATTTTGTAAAAAACCACATGAAATATTTACTTCTTAATCTACTATTATTTACAACGCTAATAACCTATTCTCAAAATACGGGTTCCTTAGCTGGCAAAATTGCTGACAAAGAATATAGCAATGAGCCGCTTCCTTTTGCCAATGTTTTAATTAAAGGAACTACAAAAGGTACTACAACCGATATGGATGGTTTATATCTAATAGACAATTTAGAAGTTGGCACATACACCATTGTTTATAGTTTTGTTGGCTACGAAACTCAAGAGGTAGAAGCAACTATAATTGCCGGAAAGGTTACTGAAATAAATTTACCTATGGCTGCAAACGCAGCATTATTAGATGAAGTTGTTATAACAACTACAACCAAACGAGAAAGTGAAGTAGCTTTATTATTGGAACAGAAAAAAGCCGTTGAAATTAAACAAAGTATTGGCGCCGAGGAGTTATCACGTAAAGGCGTGAGCAATGCGGCAGGAGCTGTTGCCAAAATATCAGGGGTTTCTAAACAGGAAGGTTCCAGCAACGTATATGTTCGTGGATTGGGCGATCGTTACTTAAACACTACCATGAATGGTTTATCGCTTCCATCCAATGATGTGAATAAGAAAAACATGGATTTAGACTTGTTCTCCTCCGATATTATTGAAAACGTCTCTATCAGTAAAGCCTATGCGGTTGGTTTTTATGGTGATTTTTCGGCGGGAAATGTCAACATCAACTCTAAAGACTACAATGGAAATGGGTTTTTAGATGTTTATATGGGAAGTGGTTTTAATACCAATGCCATTGATAAAGATTTTGTGAAAAGCGAAGGAACTGGGTATTTCGGATATTATGGTCGCTATGATCACAACCCGTTTGCTGTGGTATTATCCCATGGTATCGATCCTGTTTCTGCTGGAACACCTATAAATGTAAGCTATGGTGCTTCTACTGGAACATCGTTTCATTTTAAAAATGGTTCGCGCTTAAGCATTTTTGCTACCGGTTCTTTTGAAAACAATTTTGAATACCGCCAAGGAACTACAAGAGATTTTACGCTTACCGAGAAAAAAGCCTTTGTGGATAGTGCTGAAGAGTATGAATATGGCACAACAACAACAGCTATGGCAAACGTAAACTACAAAATAGACGATGCCAATTCCGTTAAATACAGCTCGGTTTTTATTAATAACGCATCCGATGTTGTTGGGTATTTTGGCACCAATGGAAATGGAAGAAACAGAGATGCCATTCAAAATACAGATGAAGGTTTCTACCAAATGAATGTACAGTTTGACCAAACTAAAATGTTTGTTAACCAATTATTAGGTAATCATAAATCGGGAAAAATTGAAGTGGATTGGGGGTTTGGCTATAATTATGTAAATGCCGATCAGCCAGACCGTAAACGAATCAGTTTAGAAAACTACCATTTAGCTTTTGATAACAATCCCAATACAAACCCAATTTTTTATAGCAATGTGGATTATGATAATCAACGTTACTTTCAAAGTATTACCGATGATGAATATAACGGAAACTTAAATTTCGCTTATCAAGCTACCGAAAAACTCACATTAAATATTGGTTATAATGGTAAAAGCAAAACGCGTAATTTTAATAACATTCGTTATGGTTATGATATTGTTCAAGGTAATTATCCCGTTACGGATGTCAATAATTTCAACAGCATATTTTCATTAAATAATCTTCAAGTTAATGAAAACAGCGGTGGACTTTATGAAATAAAAGTAATTAAACCCATTCCTGGATACACCAACACCAACAGACCTGGACTTCCAGAAAACACCTACCAAGGCCGATTAGATATTTATGCAGGTTATGTAAATGCCGAAATTAAAGCAGGCGATAATTGGTTGTTTGTTCCAGGTGTCCGTTTAGAATCTATTGAGCAAACTATTGCTTTTGATGTAATAAATTTAGGATTACGAGGCACTGATGAAATTACTTCCAAAAATAACTTATTCTTGCCAAGCTTAAATATTAAATATAGCCTGAATAAAGACCAAAACTTACGGTTTTCGGCCAGCCAAACAGCATCCCTACCAGAGTTTAAAGAAGTAGCTCCATTTGTTTACGAAGATATTTCAGTTCGTGTTGGTGGAAATCCAGATTTGCTAGAAGCAGGCTATTCTAAAATTTATAATTTGGATTTAAAATACGAATGGTTTTTCAGCAAAAGTGAAATTTTATCGCTTGGCGCTTTTACAAAAATTATTAAAGACCCTATTAATTTAGTTGTTGGTGCGGATGCTACAGGAACACAACGTTATTTTAGAACGGGTGATAAAGCTAATGTTTACGGCATTGAATTGGAAGTCAGAAAAAATTTGATAACCAATGAAAATGATGACACCGATTTATCTATTGGACTAAATGCCACGTATATGTACACCACTCAAGATTTGTATGAGCGTATTGATGGCGATTTTTACGATGTGAGTTTTAATAGAACAAAAGACCAACTTCAAGGTGCCTCACCTTTCTTACTGAATGCAGATATTAGTTATTCTCCAACATTTAAAAACTACAAACCCGTTGCCAATTTAGTATTCTCATACTTCTCGGACAGAATTGATGCTTTAGGTTCTGGACAATTAGGAAATGTAATTGAAAAGGGTGTTCCAACGCTAGATTTTATTTGGAAAAACACATTTAGCAACACGTTTGAAGTCAACTTAAGTGTCATGAATTTATTAAATCCAACCGTTACATATATTAGAGAAACCACTTTAGGAGATGTTGTGGTTAATTCAGCAAATGGCAAAGGCGTATCAGATTACAAACGCGGCATGGATATAAGCTTACAACTTAAATACACATTTTAACAATCACTTTAACAATAGAAATTAATTAAACAAAAACACAATGAAAAACAATGTAATTTTAGGATTAGCAATTGTAACCATGCTTTTCTCTTGCTCATCAGATGACACCGCAGATATTGTTATTAATGACAGTAGCAGTGTGGTAAATAACAATGGCAATGGTAATGACAATACGAACGATTTATGTACCACTATTCCAGCTGCCGAGTACACGTCAGATTTAGAATTAGAAGCTAACAAATGCTACCGTATTAGCGGCCCTGTAATCATGGCTTCAGGAACGAATCTCATCATTAACGAAGGTGCAACAATTTATGCTGAAGCTACAGGAGCTGATGTATATATTGCTATTTCCCAAGGCGCAAAAATTATTGCAACTGGAACGGCAAATAATCCAATTGTCATGACATCTAATGCGCCATCGCCAGCTGCTGGAGATTGGGGTGGATTAATTATTTTAGGTAAAGCGCCTATTAACTCCGTAACAGGTTCTGGAACATCAACATCTGAAATTGCTAGTTTACCTTACGGTGGAAATATGAGTAATGATTCCTCTGGAACGTTACGTCATATGCGTGTAGAATATTCCGGTGGTGCGGCAGACGGTCAATCTGAAAATAACGCGTTTTCATTTTATGGTGTTGGAAACGAAACCGTTGTTGAGTACATTCAAGCCTATGAAGGAAAAGATGATGGTGTTGAGTTTTTTGGCGGAACGGTTAACGTAAGCTATGTATCCGTGATTAACGCCCAAGACGATTCTATTGATTGGACTGAAGGTTATACGGGAACCATTACAAATGCCTATATTAAACATGGTTTTGAGCATGACAAAGGCATTGAAGCCGATGGGTATAACACAGACTTTAGTAATGAAGGCGGTTATTACTCAAAACCAACGGTTACCAATTTAACAATTATCGGTTTAGGAACTGCCAATGATCCAGATAGCGAAGCCATTCGTTTAAGAGCTGGAACACAAGGGATTTTTAACAATATACTTATTCAAGGTTATGGAGAGGGCTTTGATTTAGATGGTGATTTAGGGGATAATCCAACAGGAAATGGCGTAATAAATGGTAATTTACAGGTTACAAATGTCACATTTACTGACGTTACCCTTACCATGAAAAACGACACACAAGTTCCATTTGAAGAAACTGATTTTATATCAGGAGCCACAAACGGAACAGGAACAGATTATGCTACTTGGGGTGCACTATGGACTGCTGAATAAAAAAACAGAATTAGTTTAGAGTATGGAAAGACTGCCTGAAACTTTTAGTTTCGGTCGGTCTTTTCGGGTTATGCACCTTAACTTATTAAGCTTTAACCTTGTTTTACAGTTTTCTGTTTTCAAAAATATTTCACATCAAAAAATATGAAACGCCTAAAAGTTAACATTTAGGTAACATTACAATTCCAAACACTATAGATATTTGCAAACTATTTTAAAGTAACGTATGGATAATATATACTTATTAATGATTATTGCCTTGGCCGTATTAGCAGTTGCTGATTTGGTGGTAGGTGTGAGTAATGATGCGGTGAATTTCTTGAATTCAGCCATAGGCTCAAAAGCCATTTCATTTAAAACAATCATGATTGTTGCTAGTGTTGGTGTAGCCGTTGGAGCCGTTTTTTCTAGTGGTATGATGGAAGTTGCCCGAAAAGGTATTTTCAACCCACACGAATTTATGTTTGATGAAATCATGATCATCTTTATGGCTGTCATGATTACAGACATCCTATTGTTAGACTTTTTTAATTCAGTTGGGATGCCAACATCTACAACGGTATCCATAGTATTTGAATTATTAGGAGCTTCCGTTGCAATGTCTTTAATTAAAATTGGTCATGATGGAGGAAGTTTCACTGATTTAGTAGACTACATCAACACCTCAAAGGCGGCAGAAATTATCTTTGGAATACTCCTATCCGTCGTCGTCGCATTTTCTATTGGTGCAGCTGTTCAGTGGGTTGCAAGGCTATTGTTGTCTTATAACTTTGAGAAAAAAGCTAATTGGGTAGGTGCCTTTTTTGGAGGTATAGCTTTATCATCTATTACCTATTTTATTTTTATCAAAGGTTTAAAAGGTACTTCATTTGCAGATGATGCTTTCGCAATTCTAAATGGCGATACGATAAACGAATTTATTGAACACCAACTTACCTATATTTTACTTGCTAGTTTAGTACTTTGGTCATTAATATCATATCTATTTATCACTGTTTTCAAAGCAAATATTTATAAACTCATTATTTTAGTGGGAACCTTTGCTTTAGCATTGGCTTTTGCTGGAAACGATTTAGTTAACTTTATTGGTGTTCCAATTGCTGGCTGGCTTTCTTACAGTACTTGGGTCGCTTCAGGTCTTCCTGCAGAAACGTTTAGTATGGGCTTCCTAGCCGATAAGGTAGCAACACCTACTTATTTATTAGTTGGTGCAGGTTTAATTATGGTTGCCACATTATGGTTTTCTAGTAAGGCGAAAGGTGTTGTAAAAACCTCATTAGATTTATCAAGTCAAGGTGAAACAAAAGAACGTTTTCAACCTAACTTTTTATCGCGAGGGTTTGTGCGTTTTGCCGTTTTAGCATCGCAAATGTCATCTTATATTTTACCAGAATCATGGCAGAAAAAAATTGATAAGCAATTTGAAATACCTGTTTTAAATTTAAAAAAGGATAAAACCTATGAGTTACCAGCTTTCGATTTAGTTCGTGCTGCCGTTAACCTTATGGTTGCTGCTGTATTAATTTCTATTGCAACCTCTATGAAATTACCGCTTTCTACCACTTATGTAACGTTTATGGTTGCTATGGGTACATCATTAGCGGATCGTGCTTGGGGAGCAGAAAGTGCCGTATACCGAGTAGCTGGTGTTTTAAATGTTATTGGAGGTTGGTTCTTCACGGCGTTTATTGCATTTATTGCTGCAGCCTTAATTGCTTATTTATTGAATTGGAACGTGAATGTTATGGTTCCTGTTTTATTACTTTTCGCTACGGTTTTATTAGTAAGAAACTATATTTCTCATAATAAGAAATCTAAAGAATTAAAAGCTGAAGATAGTTTAACGCGTGCTGAGAGTAGCTCTATTCAAGGTGTAATTCATGAAAGCACCAACAATATTGCCAACGTTATAAAACGTGGTAACCGTATTTATACCAATGCAATTAATGGTTTAGCAAAACAAGATTTATCCTTACTAAAGAAGAACAAAAAACAAGTTGTTAAACTTGGAAATGAAATTGATGAATTGCGTGATAATATCTTCTATTTCATTAAGAATTTGGATGAATCCAGCGTAGCCGCTAGTAACTTCTATATTAATGTGTTAGGTTATTTACAGGATATTACACAGTCTTTAGAGTACATCTCTAAAATCAGTCACAAACACGTTAACAACAACCATAAGAAACTGAAATTTAGCCAAATTAAAGAGCTGAAGGAAGTTGATGAGCGTTTTGAGCGTCTATTCGTTAATACCAAAGCCGCCTTTGACACCCGTTCTTTTGAAGAAATTGGCGTTATATTAAGTAGAAAAAAGGAGATTATGGATATGGTAACGCATAAAATCCAGAAACAAGTAGAGCGTACTAGAACTGAAGAATCTAGCCCGAAAAATACCACTTTGTATTTTAGTGTACTTTTAGAAACGAAAGATTTACTAAATGCTACTATGAATCTGTTAGAAGAATATCATAATGCACATGATAGCTCTGTAGAACCTGCAACGGTTTCAGAGACTGACGATTAATATATAGTTAAGTTCTTATTTAAAAAAAGCATCTCGATTGAGATGCTTTTCTGGTTTTTATAGATTGAAAAACATTAGAATTCAAGCTAAAACCTAACAGGTTTTTGAAACCTGTTAGGTCTGGATAGCAAATTATCAAGCTATAAAAAAACACATCCACGACAGCTCTGTAGAACCTGCTAATTAACCAAAAAAATATTCTTTTGGGTTTGACCTAATAACCTGGATGTTTCGGGATTGAAATTAAATAATGTCAGAGCAATCCAATGGATTGGTTTTTTTATCAGGCACAGCCTAAATTGTCAATATCATCAATAACCCATTTGCCATCTACTTTTTTTACAAAAACTTGAAAACTACAGCCACACAGTTTTCCACAATTAAAACCTACATTGAGAAATCCATAGGTTTTATCACTATTGAAATAAACCTGGTAAAGATAAAGCATTCCAGAAAATTGATGTAAATGTCTATTTTCTTTGTTTGGGTATTTTTCCCATTCCTTAAATCTTAATTCTTCTAAAGATTCAGAGTATTCTGATTTATATTTTAATATATAATCATTGGGCATTTTTATTTTCGATAAATCTAATTTAAAAGACGGTTTAAACTCTAACGTCTCTATAAATTGAGAATTCTTTAATTTAGAATATCGTTTTAACTCATTTTTTGAATAGCCTTTTACAGAATCAGAAACGATAACAATCAAGGGAACGAAATTTGTTGTATCTAAATATTTACTATGATTTTCACGGTATTGTTTAAATACTAAATCCATCTCCTCTTTGTCTTTATATTCTCGGGTATACTTCCTCCTAATAGTATCATTAGGATTTGGTGGTGCTGGAAGTGGTGCCATCATTTTTCTAAAATCCTGAAACCTTTTATTTACCAGTTCTGGAAAAATGTCCTGATAAACAGTTTCTTCTAAATCCGTAGATGTGGAGTTTTTACAACCAAAATTTAATAGAATGATACAAGAAATTAAGCTGAACAACAATTTTGTTTTATACATAAATAAATAATTTAATAATCACAATCGTTTTCATGGTTATCAGTTAAAACACCAGCGTTCAAAATATTAAAATTACGCAATTCTTGATTAGTTAAAGACAATTAATCTTTTGGATAAGACCTAACAGTCCCGATGTTTCGGGATTGTTAGGTCTGGATAGCAAATTATTACCTCACAAAAAAACACCTTTTTCAAGGTGCTTCCTTTAAGGTAAAACTCTCACAAAAAAATAGCATGATAATATATTCATGATATTTTTTTTATAAAAGATTTATCAATTTGATAAATCCGTTGGAACTATATTTTTTCTAGTGCCTTCATAAATCATAGGTAATATGTAATAATTTATATCATATTTCCCTGTTGAAGAATTAAATTTCCCTTCTTTCTTCTCGATCAAAAAAATCTTTTTTCTCAAACTCAAATCGTTATGAACTTCCCAAAATGCATTATTCTTGGTTAAATCAGAAATTGATACAAAATCAATGGAATCAGGAGAAACTGCTTTTCGTATTTCTTTTAAAGTATAATATTTTGTGTTCCCTAAAGAATCAATTCCTTTCAAATTGACTATATCAAAATGATAGTAATCCGTTAAGAAGCGTTTATCTTCACTTTTTACTGCAAAGCCATAACATAAACTCTGTTCCTTACAAAAGGCAAACATCGGCTTGTCAACCATAAGATAAAGAATATCCGTTTTTTGACTAAAACTATTTAGAAAGTAGAGAGAAAAAAGTAATAAAAATATATTTTTCATAATATTCAATTAAATACAAGTATTAGTATATTCAGTATTAGCAGCACCCATTATATAGTTTTGCTTTGCCAAATTAGTCGGATTGTTTTGAATAGTATTAATAAAATCTTGAGTACCCTCTAAACCTATCCAACTTACATTGTCCATTAATTGTTGTAAAGTAAAATTACCAAATGAATTTAAAAGATCATTATTTACATTTGTCAAAAAATCGTTATTAGTATCATTTAAACTAGGATGTATGTCTAATAAATTTTGAATAATAAGTAACCTATAATTTAATATAGTAAATAAATTATGATTCCATTCAGTATTTCCACCAGTGTAGGTTGTATAAAAATTTACTATTAGGGCAAACAGCTCTTCATTAGAGTTATATGTAACTGATGTATTTGTGAAATTAGGATATCCTGCCGAATTAAAAGTATCTATAATACCCAATTCAACGCATCTATCTAATAATTCAGCATGCAAACTTTCATGAATTAATAATAGTGCAATTTCAAGTGTAGATGAGTTCGCTACACCACTAGGATTCAATTTTATCTCATACAAACGAAAATCAGTTCCGTTTGCTGAACCTCTGGTGAATGCCGCTTCTCCATTAGGAGTTGGCGAAACGCTAAACCTAATGTGTGCATTCTTGGAACTGCCAAAATTATCATCAATTATATCATTAAATATTGTGTTAGATAAACCTTTTAATTTATCATAAACACATTTAACTTTTTGATTACTTAAAACTGATGGATCTAATATAACGTGATTTTCCCAATCTACCTCACCATCAATTAACCATGCTTCAACAGCAGCTTCTGCAAAATTTTCATTACCACCAAGCTCCAAATAAGTATCAACATCGTCTTTATGGGACAAATTATTCAATAAAAAACATATTTCGCTTTGTGATAAGTGTAAATCTGCCGAAGGACCTGTTAATGATTCCGTGCCTGAACATTCAAAATCCATATCATCAGGTACACAATTACCTTTACAAGAAGTAGTAGGAGATGACGTATTCCCACCAGTACTGCCATTACCATGACCGTTACCAGGATTATAAGGTGGAGGCGTACCTCCATTGCTTGGCGCTCCACCTTGTGGATTTCCACCTGGCGCACACAACAATTCAGTAATAGTAATCTCACCAGAATTTGGTGCTGGGTTGGTATTGGGATTACCATCATCCTCATCATATTCACATGCTTCCCCATAAACATGATTGCCTGAACTACAAGTGTCTGGTATATATTCCATAAGTGTACAATCATCTTGAAAGAGTACTTTAGAAAATAATTGCTCACTAAATCCCCCTTCAATTTCCGTCATTGTATAACGGTTTATTAAATTAACTATTTCGCCATCATCTAAACGTACTATTTCATCATCTGTAATATTGTAATGAACAAGGAACTCTTTATAACTTCCATCGTCTTGCAGACTTAATAATATATTCTGTAATCCTTCTCCAGCAGGCGTGTTGGTTACCAAAAAAGTGTAGGAATGATATCCGTTTTCAAATTCTATGTAAGTAGCAAAATCAGTATCAATGGATAAACCTGTTTCATTGGAATGAACAGTTCTATTTTGGCTCGTTTTACTAAATTCAGCTAATTCAGTTTTTAGGGCACCTATTTTAGACCATACTCTATTATTGTCTATAAACTGATTTTGAGGAATAGTTGATACTGTTACAGGTCTGTCTACTTTTTCTTCTGTAATTACAATATTTTGAATATCATCATCTTTTTGACAATTATAAAAAATTAGGCATGCCAATAAAATTGTAAACTTTAAAAATACTAGTCTAGTATTTGTTTTGTTTTGTTTTGTAAATCCATAATTTAAATTTAAGTAGGTTAAGCAACAAACCTAAAACTTATTTCTAACTTTTATACTACGTAGTTCTACGTAATTTTTGGGTTTTCGATGAACCGTAAAGCGTTTAAAAATAAGTACGTTATCCTACAAAATAACTCTAACAGTCCTTTATAGTCGAAATAAAACAATCTACAAATTGCCTACAAAGGTGTTTTAGTAAAAATACGTTTTGCTTTTTATGGGTTTTGGAAATTACAAACGTACACAACTGTAAAACAAATTTAATTTACCATATTAGTTTTCATATACAAACCGTTTCAGTAACATTTAGATATTGACAAACTGATAAAATTTTGGTTTGGCAAAAGCAATTTCAATAAATCCTCAAATAAAAAAAGCACCTCTTTCAAGGTGCTTTTCAATATAGTAATTACATCTTTTAAATCATTAAGATCCACACATCAAGCAATCATCACCTTCTGCTTCTTTTGCTTGGGCAATAAGCGCTTTCATTTCATCTGCAGACATGGGCTCCACCTCTTCCGGAGTTTGCTTTTCAGCAAATTTAGCAGCTGTTTTTACGGCCTGCTGTTTTTGTTGGGCCATAACTGTATCAACCATTGGTGTGGACTCTATAATGGCTTCAGCAACTGGTTGTTCCTTTTTCTTATTATCCAAGGTAAACTTAATAGCATCTACCGCACTTTTCGTGCGTAAATAATACATACCTGTTTTTAAACCACTCTTCCAAGCATAGAAATGCATAGATGTTAATTTTGCCATAGTTGCACCTTCCATAAACAGGTTTAAGGATTGAGATTGGTCAATAAAATAACCTCTATGGCGTGACATATCAATAATGTCTTTCATACTTAATTCCCAAACCGTTTTATAAAGCTCCTTAATATCTTGAGGAATAGACTCAATACCTTGAATTGATCCATTAGCACGCATGATATCTTGTTTTAAACCTTCGTTCCACAGACCAAGTTCTACTAAATCTTCCAGTAAGTGTTTGTTGACAATAATAAATTCACCCGATAGCACACGACGCGTATAAATATTAGACGTATAAGGCTCGAAACATTCATTATTACCCAAAATTTGAGAGGTACTTGCTGTTGGCATTGGTGCAACTAACAAGGAGTTTCTAACACCATGTTTTTTAACCTCTCCACGCAGTTTAGCCCAATCCCATCGACCACTTAATTCGTTATCATTAATTCCCCAAAGGTTGTGTTGAAATTCCCCTTGACTTATTGGCGATCCTTCATATGTTTGGTAAGGACCATCAGCTGTTGCCTCTTCCATACTAGCTGTTACTGCTGCAAAGTATAGAGTTTCAAAAATTTCTTGATTTAATTTTTTAGCAGCATCACTTGTAAAAGGCATGCGTAATTTTATAAACGTATCAGCCAATCCTTGAACACCTAAACCAACAGGTCTGTGACGGAAATTAGAATTTTCAGCCTCTTTTACAGGGTAGTAATTTCTATCAATAACACGGTTTAAGTTTTTGGTAACGCGTTTGGTAATTTTATAAAGTTCTTTATGATCAAACTCGCCATTTTTAATAAACATTGGCAACGCAATAGATGCTAAATTACAAACAGCCACCTCATCTGGGGAGGTGTACTCCATAATTTCCGTACATAAATTAGACGACCGAATGGTGCCTAAATTTTTCTGATTGGACTTGCGGTTAGCGGCATCTTTATACAACATATACGGCGTTCCCGTTTCAATTTGCGATTCGAGGATCTTTTCCCAAAGCTCACGAGCCTTAATGGTTTTTCTACCTTTGCCTTCCGCTTCGTATTTTAAATATAAGGCTTCAAATTCTTCACTGTGCACTTCATCCATTCCTGGACATTCATTCGGGCACATTAAAGTCCATTTGCCATCTTCTTGAACACGCTCCATGAACAAATCAGAAATCCACATCGCATAAAACAAATCGCGTGCACGCATTTCTTCTTTACCGTGATTTTTCTTCAAATCTAAAAAATCGAAAATATCAGCATGCCAAGTTTCAAGATACATGGCAAAACTTCCTTTACGTTTTCCACCACCTTGATCTACATAACGTGCTGTATCGTTAAAAACTTTTAACATAGGAACAATACCGTTGGATGTTCCGTTAGTTCCAGAGATATAACTTCCTGTTGCACGAATATTGTGAATAGCTAAACCAATACCTCCAGCTGATTGTGATATTTTGGCGGTTTGTTTCAATGTATCATAAATACCATCAATACTATCATCTTTCATGGTTAATAAAAAACAGGATGACATTTGTGGTTTTGGTGTACCGGAATTAAAAAGTGTGGGTGTAGCGTGTGTAAAATATTTTTTAGACATCAGTTCATAGGTTTCCAAAGCGGCATCTAAATCATTTAAATGTATACCTATAGAAACACGCATCAACATGTGTTGTGGTCTTTCAGCAATTTTACCATTTAGCTTTAATAAATACGAACGCTCAAGTGTTTTAAACCCAAAATAATCATAACCAAAATCGCGATTATAGATAATTGTAGAGTCTAATTTATCTTTATTATCCATAATTACTTGGTAGACCTCATCTGATAGTAATGGCGCATCTTTTCCTGTTCTAGGATTAACGTAGTTATACAAATCATGCATCACCTCACTAAACGTTTTTTTAGTGTTTTTGTGTAGGTTAGACACCGAAATTCGAGCAGCCAAACGCGCATAATCAGGATGAGCCGTTGTCATGGTTGCTGCAATTTCAGCGGCTAAATTATCTAGCTCGCTGGTTGTAACACCATCATAAAGTCCTTCTATAACTCGCATAGCTACCTTTACAGGATCTACTAATTCGTTTAAACCGTAACACAGTTTTCTAACTCTTGCTGTAATTTTATCGAACATCATGAGTTCTTTCCGGCCATCTCTTTTTAATACATACATAATTTTACACGTTTTTTGTTTCCTGTTACACCTTACAGGAAAATGGATTAATTAGCTAAAAGGGTAGTCTAATTTTATAAGAAATTAGAACTTTGAATTTATATAAAAGTCTAGCAAGAACACAGGTAGATGAACATCCACATCATTGTTGCTATTAACTATTATTAAGGGTTGTTATTTAAAAATCAGCGTCAAAACTGAACTTATCTTTATCTTCCTCTTTATTAAGAACACCTGCCTTTTGATATTCCGACACACGCTTTTCAAAGAAATTGGTTTTTCCTTGTAAGGATATCATATCCATGAAATCAAAAGGGTTGGCTGTATTGTATTCTTTTTCACAATCCAACTCACTTAAAAGTCTATCAGTTACAAATTCTAGATACTGCGACATTAATTTGGCATTCATACCAATTAAACTAGCTGGCAATGACTCGGTAATAAATTCACGTTCAATATCTAAAGCATCTATAAGGATTTCACGAATACGTGCTTTTGGTACTTTATTTATTAAGTGGTGGTTGTGTAAATGCACAGCAAAATCACAATGCACACCTTCATCGCGAGAAATTAGCTCGTTAGAAAATGTTAAGCCAGGCATTAAACCACGTTTTTTTAACCAGAATATAGAACAAAAGGCACCAGAAAAGAAAATACCTTCAACGGCCGCAAAAGCAATTAAACGTTCACCAAAACTAGGCGATTCTATCCATTTTAAAGCCCAATCTGCCTTTTTCTTAATAGCTGGAAAATTATCTAAAGCATTAAAAAGCTGATCCTTTTCAACTTCATCTTTTACATAGGTATCTATTAATAGTGAATAGGTTTCGCTATGAATATTTTCCATCATTATTTGAAATCCATAAAAAAACTTAGCTTCACTATATTGCACTTCGTTAATGAAATTTTCAGCTAAATTTTCATTTACAATGCCATCACTAGCAGCAAAAAAAGCAAGAATGTGTTTAATAAAATAACGCTCATCATCATTTAATTTACCTTTCCAATCGGTTAAATCTTGATGTAAATCAATTTCTTCAGCCGTCCAGAAACTGGCTTCAGATTTTTTGTACCATTCCCAAATATCGTTATGTTGAATAGGAAAAATAACAAAGCGATCTTTGTTTTCTTGTAGAATAGGTTCAATTTGTTGAGACATTGTTAGTGTTTTTTTAGAATTAATAATTTGAATGGTAATGTGACTAACAAATATTGAAAATAGTATCTGTAATTGAAAGGTAAATTCAGAAACATTGTCAACAAGTTTTTAACAAACCAGTATTGACGCAGTATGACATACTTTTTCCCTAAAAATCCATTAAATTACTGATTTTCAATAATTTAAATAAAAAAGATGTGCGAAAGAAATGTAAGATTTAACCTATTAAAATCACTCTAACAATAGGCGAAACCTATGTAATAAGCACTAGAAAATAGCTCAATAATTTCCATAAAAAAAGAGCGAGAAATTCGCTCTTTTAATAACTAATTAACTAAATAACTAATGAGATTAAAGTCAAAAAGCTAGAAAAATCTAGCCTTTTGTTGATTAATAGCACATACCCTTTAATAAATGCTTAATCGTATAATAATTTAATAGCAAAGCTAATATCTGAAATTTCTCACCACACCAAGAACACTTTTGTATAGTTGGTATTGAATTATGTGTAATTGGCAAAAAACCAATTTTCGCCCTCATATTTTACGAATTTCCTACTTTTTAAGATTAATTTACTAATCATTTATAACCATTTCAAGTTCAAAATGTTAGAATATTATTATATTTGAAACCATGATACGAGCAGTAATTGTAGATGATGAGCAAAAAGCAATAGAAAGTTTGTCTTGGGAACTCACAAACTTTAGTGATGAAGTTGAAATAATAGCCACTTTTAACAAACCTGAAGAAGCTATTAGTTATTTAACCACCAACAAGCCTGATTGCGTTTTTTTAGACATCAATATGCCAACCATGGATGGATTTCAGTTTTTAGACAAATTAACTGAAAGAGATTTTTCTGTAGTGATTACTACCGCTTATAATGAATATGCTTTAAAAGCATTAAAACACGAAGCCATAGATTATCTTTTAAAACCTATTGACTCTGATGATTTAAAAGAAACCTTGGCGCGTATAAAAAAGCATAATTCTACAGCGTTTCCAGTGGCTAAAATTGAAGAAATCCTTATTAATTTCAACAAGAATTTTAATCAGAAAAAAATAACCTTAAATACCGATGGGAAATTAATATTTTTAGATACAGATAACATTATTTTCATAGAATCAGACGGTAATTACAGCACCTTTGTTATGGCAGACAACCAAAAGATTTTAGTTACCAAAAAACTAAAAGAGGTGAATGCACTTTTACCCGAAAATTATTTTTTCCGAATCCACAATTCTTACATTATAAACCTTAATAAAATTAAGGAATTTATTAAAAATGATGGTTATGTTGTTATGCAAACCAACGAGAAAATTCCAGTGGCCAGACAGCGCAAATCCGATTTTTTAGACAAAGTTTAAGCTACAATGAACACCAAAAACCACTATAGGCTTTTTAAAAACACCATTTTTATTATGCTTTGCTTTGCAACTACAATTAGTAGTGTAGCGCAAGAACTAGATTTAAAATCCTTTTACAAAAAGGTGGATAGCATTTTGATTGAAAGACCAGACAAACCCGCTATTCTGGATTCTGTTTTTCATAATGTGAAATTTGACACCATTAAACTTTCGTATTTAGTTCATAAAAGTCACCAGAAGGATTATTTGGAAGGCGAATGGTTTGCCTTAAATTCACTAGGTAATTGTTTTAGAAACATTTCTGATTACGAACAATCTATTGGTTTATATAAAAAAGCATTTGCCACAGCCAAACAAAGTGGTAATTTGGAAATGGAGGTCATTAGTCTGAACATGCTTGGTGTTGTTTACAGACGTATGGACGCTATTCGTTCTGCTTTGGATTACCATAAACAAGCACTCGATTTAGCCGAAAATGCACCAGAAATTACTTTAGGTTTAAAACGAAGTATTGCCGTTTCTCAAAACAGTATGGGAAATATTTATTTGGCTTTAAAACAATATGATTTAGCACTTATTCAATTCTATAAATCATTAGCTATTGAAGAAGCATTAGACAACAAGCTCGGTCTAGCTATTAACAATCATAATATTGGATATGCTAAAGAAAAAACGGGGTATTATGAAGAAGCGTTGGAATACTACAACAAATCTTTAGATTATAACTATCAAATTGAATCTGAAATAGGCATTGTTATCTGTTTTAATAGCATCGGTAAAGTTTACATTTATCAAGATAAGTTTACAGAAGCGAACACCATAATTAAAGACGCCTTACAACGAGCGATTAAAGAAAACGATCAGTTTTACATTGCTATTTCTTATGTTAATTATGGCTTATCGGAATTAAAACTCAACAATTTAGAATTTGCCAAAACCCAATTAAATAAAGGACTAGAAATTGCCAAAGAATTTAATTTAAAATCTTCAGAAATTGAAGCTTATAAATATTTATCCGAAATTTATGAATTGTCTGGGCAACATGATGCCGCTTTAGATACGTTCAGGAAACACGTAATTTTAGATGAAAGCCTAACAAACGAACGCAACATTCAGTATGTTAATGATTTAATTATAAAATATGATACGGAGAAAAAAACCAATCAGATTAAAGAATTAGCCAGTGAGAATGAAATAGTAAAACTCCGACTAGAAAAAAACAAACGAACCCTATTGTTAAGTCTGTTAGGTGCCAGTTTGGTTTTTATTACCTTATATGTTTTATACCGTCAACGCCAACTTAAAAACGAGAAGAAAATTTTAACGTTGGAACAAGATATGTTGCGCAATCAAATGAATCCGCATTTTATTTTCAATTCCTTGAACTCTATCAAACTTTACATTATAAATAACGAAAAGGAAAATGCTGTTTATTACCTCAATAAATTTTCAAAACTAATCCGAAAAATACTCATTGCATCCACCGAAAAGGAAATATCGCTTCAAGATGAAATTGAAAACATGTCACTCTACATGAATATAGAAAATATCCGGTTTTCCAATGAAATTGACTATCAAGAAAAAATTGATGAAAGCCTAAATACATCCTCTATAAAAGTACCTTCACTTATTTTACAGCCATTTTTGGAGAACGCCATTTGGCATGGATTATCAAGTAAAACTCAAAATAAAAAAATAGAATTAGTTGCTAAAAAAACCCATGACAACCATGTATCAATTACCATAACAGATAATGGAATTGGACGCGTTGCTTCAGAGAAAATTAAAAATGAAAAGAAAATAAAACGTCAATCGGTTGGTTTAAATATTACCAAAGCACGACTTGAAAACTTCTCGAAAACGTTCAAAGAAGATTACAGTATTGATATAATAGATTTATATGATGATAATAATATGGCCTGTGGAACACAAGTAATTTTAAATATTCCTATCAAGTAGGTTTTATTTTATTTTTGCGGTTTTCTTCTATTTCACCATTTTCAGCTAACTCTCTAATGGCTCTATTTTAATAGGTTATGGACTAACGGTATTCGCACAAGAATTCTAATTTATAGATAACATAAAGTATTCTCAACTTGATGTTTTCATATACTTATAGTTTAAAGGCTATTTTTTGTTGCACGGTTTTTAATAACTAATTTTGAATAAAATCTCGAAATAGGATTAATTATTAGCATATTAAAACCTAATTATGTACTATTTGGTGCTATATTTTTAAAAAGGTAAACACCATTTTAATTTTTTATTGAATAATCTTGTTTACTTTTGAATTCCCAATGACATTAATATGATAGATGAAGACATTGTCAAAGCTTTAAAAAAAGGCCATATAGAAACTTTAGAAGCCGTTTATTTGGAGCATAAATCTGCCTTTATTGGATTTGCTAAAAAATATACCGCGGACGAAGACTTGATAACCGACATGTATCAAGATGCCATTATTGCATTGCGAGAAAATGCTATGAATGGAAAGTTGGATAATTTAAAAAGCGAAGTCAAAACCTACCTTTTCAGTATTGGAAAATATAAGATTTTTAAAGCCTTAAAACAGCAACAAAAATTACATTTAGTAAGTGAGCCTGCATTATTTGATAGCTTAAAGAATGAATATGATCTCTCTACAGAATTAATAGGCGAGCTAACCGACGAACAAAAACAGTTACAAGCAGCCTTTATTAATTTAGAAGGGAAGTGTAAAGAAATATTGACTTTATTTTATTACAGAGGTTTTACCATAGACGATATTACGGCCGAATTAAATTATAACAACAAAGATGTTACCAAAAGTCAAAAATCACGTTGTTTAAAAGCTTTAAAAGCAATGATCTTTAATTAATAGCATGAATAAAGAGAACTTAATAGAACACTATTTTTCTAAAACACTTACTGAAGAAACTCAGAAAGCGTTTAACCATTTAATGGAAACAGATCCTGATTTTGCAAAAGCGGTTGCATTTGAAAAAAACCTTAAAACGGTTATTGCCAAAGAAGAGCAAACACAACTGAAAGAAAGGTTTCAAGCATTAGACAACACTGCTAAAAGCGCTTTAAAAAACACGGGCAATCCATATTTAAAATGGGCAATTGCAGCTGTAATTATTATTTTATTAGCAATTCCTAGTTTCTGGATTTACAAACAAAACAATGTGAGTAATCAGGCGCTCTATGCTTCCCATTTTGAACCTTATAAAAATGTGGTACACCCTATTGTAAGAGGTCAAGATACTCATGATTTAATGTCCCAAGCTTTTATTGCTTATGAAGCTAAAAATTATGAGTTGGCGTTAAAGCATTTCAATACAATTTTAAAAGATAATCCAGATACAGTATTATATTTTTATAAAGCAAATGCCCTTTTATATTTGGATAAGAATAAGGAAGCTATTACCATATTATCCGACACCAAAAATATTTCTGAAAATTTTAAAGCGCAACAGCTTTGGTATTTAGCACTTGCATATATTAAAACAGAATCTAATTTAAAAGCAGCAACCACCTTAAAAGCCTTAATTAGCAATGGTACGTTTAAGAAGCAGGAGGCCGAAAAACTTTTAAAACAAATTAATTAAATATTAAGCCGCTTGCTTTTTCTGTTTTCTATAGAAGAGCACAACTAATAAAATTAGAGCGCCACCTCCTATTACATACCAAATTGTATTATTTTTCTTGTCCACGATAGGCGAAATATCTCCAGACATTACAAATCCTGCCCAATAATAAGGATGATCCAAAGACATGTTTTCATTTGCGCTTAAAAAATCTTGTTTCGCCTTTTGTAAAGCTTCAGCTTTATCATTTCCATCTTTTAAATGCTTATAAAATGAAACCATAATTTCTTTAGTAGCATCATCCGGTGCGCTCCATAAACTGGACAAAACTGATGGTACTCCTGCTGCCGTAAAGGCGGTGTTCATAGATACAATGCCTTTTCCTGTTTTAAATTCTCCAACACCTGTATTGCACGCACTTAAAACCACCATATTGGCATTTAGGTTTAAGCCATATAGTTCAGAAATATACAATTCGTAATCGGCCTTCGTATCTGAAAAAACTAAACTACTCAACTCGGAGTCCGCATCATTTAAAAAGGAATGCATAGACAGATGTAGAATAGAATAGTCGTTAGAAAGTGATTTGAAAGCTTCTTTAGAGGCATTATTATTGGTGTAAACATCACTGTTTTCAAATAATTCTGAAATGGAATTCACTTCTTTAATAGCACCATCCAAATAATAAGGCTCACCTCTTACAGCCAACTGCGTATCTGTAGGCGCAAACAGATTGTATGATGGTGCAAATAATGCAATTTTGTCATTCTCTTTATTAATTTCTACAGGCGAATCGATAAAGCTTAATGCCGAAACATAACTAATTTTAGTTTGGTTTAGCAAATAGTCATTGTTGGAAACTAAAAGCTCAAAAGGCAAATAATGCAAAATACCATCTGGAATAATATAGATGTTATTATTACTGGCCAAATCAACGTCGGTAAGTAAAATACTGTGCAAATTTGCTCCGTGTTTTTTAATTTCAATTATTGGAACATTAATATTTTTAGTTTTAGATAGCATTTTAGTGACCTCTGGTTTTATGTCCAAATAACTACCCAGGTTAGTAAATTTAATATTATTGTTATTATAAATAATTCTGAATACTTGATTGTTTACTATTTTATACTTTATTATATAACGATCTTTAAAAATCTGTTTTTGCTTTTGCGAATCCTCTGAATTTATAATTTGAGAGATATAAAAACCTTGCTCTTTTATTTGATCTTTTATAGCATCCAACTTTAAATTTTCTTCAAAAATAAGTTCACGCAAGCTATCCGATTTTTTTTCAATATTTTTCTTTTTCAGATAGGTAATATTAGACCGTAAACGCTGCTCATCATGAATGAGTTCATCCGTTTCATTCAGATTAGATTCCGCCCTGTTGGCAATAAATGTATTCAGCAAATATTTAGCTTCAATAGTTTCCGTAAAATTTAAAAATAAATCAATGTCGCTTTCTGCTAATTGGTTGTTGGATGCTTTTTCAAGAAAGTAAAAACTTATTTTATCGTAGGTCTTTTTTAGTTTTTCATTTAGAAACTCATGATGAAAATTAGATTCAAATTGTTTTAAAGCTATGAGATATAACGTATGTCTTACGGTATCATCTTTAAATGATGATTTTTCAAGATTTTCTATAAGTTCTAAAAGATACTGGATATCATTCAAAACGAGACTTGGTGTAAAATCCTGATAAGCCATTGTTTTAATATCTAAAGCTTTATTTTCTTCAGAAAACCCATGAATTAATTTATTGATATAAGTATATGCTTCGTTATTCTTCTTTTTAAAATTTAATGAGGCATGAAGAACTAATATGTCATTTTCAATGGTTGGACGTAATTTTTCTTCACCTTCAATTTCCTTTAAAAGTTTTTCTGCTTCTACATATCGCTCCTCATCAATTAAAATCTTAATTTTTTCTATTGTAAATTGATCTTCAAGCTTCTTAAAATTTATTTTTTTATGAAATTCTAAACCTTCATTGAGATAGGTCAAGGCTTTTTCATTATTTTTAAAACGGTAATATCTTGCTACGATTAAATAAGCAGTTGCTATAAAATCTGTTTCAATATCGTCCAGTGTGTTTTCTGAATTAATGGTTTTCATTTCCTGAAAAAGCGACAACATATTATCTTCCTGTCCTGTTTCACGATAAATTTTTAGTAAAGATGCCTTAAACTGCAAATCTCTTTTAAAACCTATTTTTCCTCTTCTAGATTCCTGTGCTAAAGCTGCATTATCTTTATATAGTTGAATAGCTTTTTTTAAATAATTTTCTGCTTTCTTATAATTTCCTTCAAGCTCTTCGTAATCGGATAGATTGGTATAAACACCTATAAAGTAGTCCATATTTGGTTTGTCCACACTTTTAAATGTGGCTTCAGACTTTTTAAGATATTTTAAGCGTTTGGATGGAATGTTTAAAAATTCATAGTTATAAACCATGGCCAAGTCTAAATAAATACTAGCCATATTATTGGTGTTTCTCACTTCAGGATCAATATGTTGATACAGATCTTCAGCCTTTTTTAATACCGCAACAGATGCGTTAAGCCTACCAACCACACGAGACACGACACCAGAAGTATGCAAGGTTTTCATTAAAACGACAGAGTCTATTTCTTGACATTTGTAATGATAATCTATAGATTTAGCCACGTATTTATCCGTGTCCCGCATGTTCCTCATGTAATTATGAGCAAAAATATACATGCGTCTATACGCTTGGTAAAGTCTTTCTGGTTCAGCACCAGACTCTTCTAATTCTAAAATTTGTGATTGCAGACTTTTATAGGCTTCAGATTTCAGTTCTGCGTTAGAAGTGGCAAGTTCATTTTTACTCATCTCTAACAATAAATTTAGAAATGGAACCGTATCTTTTTGCTGTGTTTTTGCTATATCAATGGCTTTTTGTCTAGGTTCAATAACATCCTTAAACTGAAAATTAAGCTGTAATGAATCTGCATTTTTGGTGTAGTCTTGCCAAGTAGTTTGGCTAAATAACGCGTGAAAGGTTAACGAGCTAATTAAGAAAAAAATTACTTTTTTCATAAGGAATAGGTCTCATTTGGGTTAAAAATATTAAACGCAATTAGTCTCTAATATAGGCGAGTCTATATTAGAGAATAGATGGACAATATAATATATTTGAGTAAGTTATGACAACTTTTCGGCTACCTTTTCTAAATCGGTATACCAGTCTTCACCAAATTTTCTTATTAACGCCTGCTTAACAAACTTATAAACAGGCACTTGTAATTCTTTACCTAGAACGCAAGCATCATCGCAAATTTCCCATTTATCATAATTTACCGCAGAAAACTCGGAATACTCTTTAATTCTAATAGGATATAAATGGCAAGAAACGGGCTTCTTCCAATCAATAGCACCTTGATTATAGGCCTCTTCAATCCCGCACAAAGCCGTTCCCTTTTTATCAAAAGTTACATAAGCGCAATCCGCACCATCAATAAGTGGTGTTTCTAATTCACCAGTTGCTGTGGTAATAAAAGTACCTTGAGCTTCAATAGCATCTATCCCAATTTGACGTAAAAAGGGTTTTACTTTTGGGTAAATATCCTCCAGGATTTGGGCTTCCGCCTTTTCAAGTGGTGCACCTGCATCACCATCTATACAACAAGCACCTTTGCACGCCGACAGGTTACAGACAAAATCTTTTTGGATAATATCCTCCGAAACTATGGTTTTTCCTAATTGAAACATGCTGCAAAAATAGAGAAACTTTCGGTTACTATAATGATGGAACTTTAGGAATAATGGTCTAATTTTGTAAAAACTATTAATTACGTCATCTTTGTTAGATTCTTTTTGGAATGTTCTTTCGAAAAAATTCAGAAACGTAAACGAAAACTATTTTTATTATGAAAATACTCACGCTTGTTCTATCCATTTTAGCCATTGTTTTAATTGGATTTAATGTGACTAAAATTAATTTTAGCGCACCTTTTGAAGGTGAAAGCATGGTGGCGTTGATTACTATTTTTGCTTCGCTTTGCGCAATTGTACTTTTACAGATTTTATCTATTTCAAAAAAAATTGATCAAAAAGCTAAAAACAATAACTAATGTTTGATGTTTTAATTATTGGTGGTGGTGCAGCTGGTATGTCCTGCGCATTAGTTCTAGGTTCAGCAAAAAAACAAGTGTTTGCGGCAGATAAACATATTGGTATTATTCTTCATCAGAAAACATCGCATTTACAAAACGCCTTATTTAATAATGTTTTAGGTGTAACACCTGGCACTACAGGCGCAGATATTTTAGTTTCCGGAAAAGAACAATTACACACCTTATATCCACATGTGGATTGTATTGAACATGAAAAAGTACAAACTATAGCCAAAACTACTGATGGTTTTTCCGTTATTACTAACAAGGCAACCTACATATCTAAACTAGTAGTTGTGGCTGTTGGATACACGAATTTACTCACTATTTCGGGTTTGGAACCATATATTAAACCGCACCCACGAGCAAAAACGGAGAAAGAACGTATTTGGTTACAAAACGATAACCATCTAATAGAAGACGGGTTATATGTGGCTGGAACGCTTGCTGGTTGGCGCAGTCAATTCGCCATAGCTTCAGGAAGTGGTGCTCATGTGGCAACGGATATTTTAACACTATGGAATTACGGAGAACACGTTAAAGTTCATGATAAAGTTTAGTGGTTAATGAGACTATGAATAATCGTAACCAAAATTGATAACTTTAACTAAAAGTTAAACGGCTATAACTTGGCATCCAATTTTAGAACCTCTTCAATCATCACATCGCTTTTATTGAGCACTTCTTCAAAAGCACCTTTGGTATAAAGTTGTGCCGCCAATGTTGCTTTAATGTACTGTTTTACCTCATCATTATAAGCTACAAAAGTTATATTGGCACTTGTTTTAGAGTTGAGATAATCTTGAAAAGCTAATACAAAATCGTCCGATACGATGAAATTATCAATAAAATCCTTACGCGAAAAATCATCATAAGCATGGCGATTTTTCTCCAATTCTTCAAACACAAAATTACTCACAAAACCACGACGTTGTAAAAAGGTTAAGGTTTCGTTTTGCATGCTTAAATCTAGTGGCACAAAAACGTCTGGAATAATGCCACCACCGCCATAAACCACTTTACCTTTTGGTGTGGTAAACTTCAAGGAATCGGCTACTTCTATTTTTTCAGGATCTAGGAATTCACCACTGCTTAAACGTTCAAAATAATCATCGTAATAATCTTTATTACCATTATTATAAGAACGTTGAATGGAGCGTCCTGTTGGTGTATAATAGCGCGACACGGTTAAACGTACCGCACTACCATCTCCTAAATTCATTTCTCGCTGCACTAGGCCTTTTCCGTACGATCTTCGGCCAACAATGGTTCCTTTATCGTTATCTTGAAGTGCGCCAGCTACTATTTCACTTGCCGATGCAGAATTTTCATCAATAAGCACATATACTTTACTGTTTTCAAAATCGCCTTTTTTGGTAGCATAACTTTCTTGAATACTTCCACGTTTATTTTTTGTGAATAAAATAAGCTTATCATCTTCTAGAAACTCATCCACTATTTGTTCGGCAATGGTTAAAAATCCACCTGGATTACCACGTAAATCCAAGACCAAATCCTGAACATCTAATTTTTTTAAATTTTCTAGTTCTTCCTTAAACTCTTTATAAGTAGACTCTGCAAAACGGTTAATTTTTATATAGCCCAATGTTTCGGTAAGCATGTAAGCCGCATCCACACTCCGAATAGGAATATGATCGCGCTTTACTGTAAAGGTCAGTAATTTTGGTTCGCCTTTTCGGTAGACTTCTAATTTAACTTTGGTATCAATTGGCCCTTTAAGCTTCTTAATTATATCTGAATTGCTTAAATCTTTACCAAAAATGGAATCGCCATCGGCGGTAATAATCCGATCGCCACCTTGAATACCCACTTTATCACTTGGGCTTCCTTCAATAGTTCGGATTACAGTAATGGTGTCATTATAGGTGTAAAAACTAATACCAATACCCACAAAATCACCTTTCATGTTTTCGGTAACCCGTTGCATATCGGCTTTTGGAATATAAACCGAGTGTGGATCTAGATTTTCTAGAATACCGTTAACAGTAATATCTACAATGCTGTCTGTATTAACATCATCTACATATTCATAATCAATATAATCAATTAGCCGATTTAGCTTTTCCTTTTTGCTATTGGAGCTAAATAAACGATCTGGTTTATCAGAAAAATTTAATTTTCCACCTATAAAAATTCCAGCCGCAATTCCTACGCCTAGTATCAGCGGTAAATATTTCTTTTTAAATGTCATTCAGCTGTTAAATCTGTAATTAATTTTAATTCTATTCCTGCTTTTTGTAAAAACTGTAAACCCGAATCATCTTTATAAGCATCCTTATAAACCACACGTGTTATACCTGCTTGATGGATTAATTTACTACATTCTTTGCATGGAGAAAGGGTAATATAAAGGGTTGCACCCATACAGGACTGTGTAGATGCAGCAACTTTTAAAATGGCGTTGGCTTCGGCATGGAGCACATACCATTTGGTATACCCTTCGTCGTCCTCGCAAAAATTTTCAAATCCGGTTGGTGTACCATTGTAACCATCGGAAATAATCATTCTATCTTTTACAATGATGGCACCAACTTGTTTGCGTTTACAATAGGATAATTTTCCCCATTCTGAAGCCATTCTTAAATACGCTTTATCATATTTAAGTTGTTTTTTCTCTTTCATAAACATACTTACTTATAACGAAGATAGTGGCTTCGTATTTTAATTACAACCTCACTATTAAAGATTTATGAAAACTTTAGGCATCAGGCGTCTTTAGGCTATTAAATCGCTATTTAAAATCATAGGAATTACCAATCCAACGACGACTGCTGAAATAACCATAACCCAGTCGCGTTTTGAAAAACGGAAAACAGTTTGCATAATATAACCCAAAAATAGCACCACAAACACAATGATTATTTGGGCCAATTCTATACCAAGAGCAAATTCTAATAAGGTAAGAAGTTTGTTATCCGATTTTCCAACCATCATTTGAAATTCTCGAGCAAAACCTAATCCGTGAACGAGTCCGAAAAAGAGGGTCGAAAAAAATAGCACACCAATTTTCTCTTTTTGGGCGCCTTTTCCTGCAGTAAACACATTAAAAAGAGCAACAATTAAAATGGTAATAGGAATTAAAAACTCTACTAATGCTCCATTAACACTCACAACACCATAGGCAGCAAGCACCAAGGATAAGGTGTGACCTAAAGTAAAAATGGTTACTAAAATGAGAACACGTTTCCAGTCTTTAAATAGGTAAGGAACTGTAAGTACAATAAGAAATAGTACATGGTCATAGGCATTAATATCTAAAACGTGATTGATGCCATATTCAACATTAAACCAGAAATTTTCAAGCATTAGTTATGTAGTTTTTAGGGTGTTTTCAAAGATACAATTTAAAATGAATTGATAAAAAACAAGACCTAAAATTACGCAAACTTTAAAACGAAAATACACCCGTTTTAACGGCGTTTATTCTTTATCCTTATTCTTATAATCAACCGTTACTGGAATACTAGTTTGCGAACCATATAATTTAATTTCAGTAATATCAGCAGGCATATTTAAACCATTTTCCATAATTACTTGTTTCACATTTCTCACAACGGTACTTTTTACTTCCAAGGCGCGTTTTCTATATTCCTTTGTTTGAGCCCAAAAGAGAATTTTTAAATTCACGGTACTTACGCCTAACGAATCGACTACCACAAAACACTCGTGTTCTCCATCCTCAAAAACACCTTCAGAATTTCTAACTGTATCTAAAATAACTTTTTTAGCCGTATCAATATCGTCTTCATAATCTATACCTACCATAAAATCTAGTCTAAAAAACCCATCTTCGGTATAGTTATAAACGGCTTTTTTTATAATATCGCTATTGGGAATATACACATCGCGACCATCAAAAGTTTTTACCTTGGTATATCTGAATTCTAACGATTTAATTTTACCAAAAATATTATCTACCATAATGGTATCATCCACATCAAAAGGACGGTTGAAGGACAAAATAATTCCGGATATAAAATTCTCGCCAACATCTTTAAAAGCAAACCCTATAATGACGGCTGATGCTCCGGCAGCTGTTAACAATCCTGTTGCTACACCTTGTAATCCAGCTACTTTTAACGCCATCATAATAACCAATGTTAAAACCGCTAATTTCACCGTTTTAGACAGGAAATTAACCATTAACGGGTCTTGTGTTTTTAATAGATAGGTTTTTTTAAAAAAACGTGAAATAATATTAGCCAGCAGAAACCCAACAATTATCATTATTATGGCCAGAATAATTTTAGGAACACCCATAATGAAAGATTCCCAATAGGCTTTCAAAGATTCTTTCATAAGCTGAATTGATTCATTCATAAGATTTCTGTTTGAGAATTAATAAGAACTAAAAATACGGTTTTACCAGTAATATATTGAACCATTTGAAAATAATACGGACGGTTACGAAGCGGTCTATAAAACTCGTATCCCCGAACCTGCTTTTAAAATTATAAAAATGGTGATAACAAACGCACCATTTTCTCCCACAAATGAATATATTTTGGTCTATCTAACCAAGCTTGTGCATCCATTAATTCAGAATCTTTTAAATCATTTTCAAAAGCTTCTGTAAGTTGTACCGCTATATTTTTGCTATAAATCATGGCATTGACTTCAAAATTAAGATCAAAACTTCTATAATCCATATTGGCCGATCCTACGATGGCCAAATCATCATCTACAACCATTGTTTTTGCATGCACAAACCCTTTATTATACTTGTAAATTTTTGCACCAACTTGCAACAGCTCTGTATAATAAGCACTTGCGGCGGCATTTACCATTCTAGAATCTGAAACACCTGGGATGATGATTTTAACATCTAATCCGCCTTGAACGGCAATAAGTAACGCATCCATTAAACTTTGGTCTGGAATAAAATACGGACTTGTAATATAAATGCATTTTTTGGCAGAACTAATGGCTTCTAAAAGGGAATAAAAAATAACAGGCTGTAAACTATCTGGACCGGAAGCGGCAATCTGAACCACTTCGTTAGAGATGACTTCTTGTTGGGTGCTATCTATAAAATAGGACTCAGAATACTCAAATGGCGTTGTGCTACAAAAGTTCCAATCACCCATAAATAAATACTGTAAATAGGCCGTGGCTTGACCTTTGATTACGACATGCGTATCTCTCCAAAATAAATGATTTTTAGTACTTAAATCATTTCGGTACTTATCGCTCATATTAATACCACCTACAAAACCAACAACTCCATCAATAACAACAATTTTTCTATGATTTCTGTAATTGATTCGGTTTGCAAATGCATACCATTTTATTTTATAGAATGGTGCCGTTTGCACGCCACCATCTTGTAGTTTTTTTATGAATGACCGCCCTAAACCATGACTTCCAAAATCATCATACATAAAACGAACTTCAACGCCTTGACTGGCTTTTTTTATAAGCATATCGGCAATTTGATTGCCTGTAATATCATCTTCATAAATATAGTATTCTATATGAATGTGCGCTGTTGCTTTATCCAGTTCTTTTAATAATTCTGGAAATTTTTCATCGCCATTTATTAAGAGTTTTACGTCGTTATTTGCGGTTAATGGGCTACTTCCTGCACGACGAATAAACTCAATCAACGTTTCACTTTTTCTTGCAATTAATCCAGAATTACTTATAGCTTCAGAATAGGTGTTCATCCTATTTCTAATGCGTTCTCGCAGCGGTTCGTCTTCCACTATTTTTTTTGAATAGAGTTTTCGTTTTCTGTAGTTTGTTCCCACAGAAAAGTAAAAAATCATACCCAAGAATGGTACAAATACAATGAATAATATATAGGATAAAGCTTTGGTACTACTACGTGTATCGTACAATACTCTAGAAATAACTAAAATAACTATAATGATATAAGCAATTTCTCCAAGTAAAATCCAATTCATATAACAGGTGTTTATGATGCTGTTAAATTAACAAAAAAATAGGCCTTATGCCCATTTGGATAAAGAAAAAAGACCTTACACTAGTATAAAGTTGCAAGGTCTAATTCTTAAAAATATATGCGACTATGGATTTTTAAAGCCTAAATATGTTCTTTTTCAAACGTTTCCTCCAGGGCTTCTTCACTTTGCTCTTGAAACAAATACCGTTCTTTACTATCATCTAATTCATCCATCCATTCGGTATGATGGGTTTCTGCCATCGTACCAGTAACAACGCTTTGGAAAGTTTTATCTCTGTAGGTCAAAATATTTTCATCTTTATCCTGTAGCCATTCTTTAAACATTTCCGCTACTTTTTCTACATTAAAATCCGGATAATCCGATAGGCTTAATAAGTCTTTAATATATGCGGTTTGAAAATCAACATGATCAAAACTCGATTTTAATTTTTCGTTTTCAATTAACCATTTATTTATATCCAAACGGCGTTCAGCTTTTGATGGTAATTTATAACGATCCATCATAAAATCTCGTGCTACCCAAGCTTGAGTATCAAACATATTGAAGGTGTAGTATTGATCTTGCATTCCTAAATAAATCATGTTAGGCACATCATTAAAGAAAACACCTTTATACAAATGATCTGGGTAAAGATTATTTTTTGTCTTCAAGCGTAATTCATCCGGAAGAAATGGGAATTTATGCTGATAGCCTGTACACATAATTACGGCATCAAAACTTTTGGACGTTCCATCTTTAAAATAAGCCGTATTGCCTTCAAAATATTTCAATAAAGGCACTTCTTCAATTCCTTCGGGCCAATTTACACCAATAGGATTACTTCTATAACTTAAAGTTACTGATTTTGCACCGTGTTTATGGCATTGTACACCAATGTCTTCGGCAGAATAACTACTCCCAATTATTAATAAATCTTGATCTTTATATGGATCGGCACCTCTAAAATCGTGGGCGTGTAATACTTGACCAGGGAATTGTTCTATGCCTTCAAAATAGGGCATATTTGGTGTTGAAAAATGACCAGATGCTACAACCAGATAATCAAACTCTTCTGAATAGGTTTTATCAATTTTTAAATTATCTAAAACAACTTTGAATTTTTTAGTGTCTTCATCATAACTTACCCATCGTACCGTAGTATTAAACCGAATATAATCGCGAACATTATTCTTTTTTATTCTGCCTTGAATATAATCGAATAACACCGGTCTTGGTGGATATGAAGAAATAGGTTTCTTAAAATGCTCATCGAAAGAATAATCTGAAAACTCCAAGCATTCTTTCGGACCATTGGACCATAAATATTTATACATACTCCCATGAGCAGGTTCACCATACTTACCAACACCTGTTCGCCAGGAGTAATTCCACATACCACCCCAGTTACTTTGCTTTTCGAAGCACACAACTTCTGGAACTTCTAAACCTTGTTTTTTTGCAGCTTCAAAAGCCCTTAACTGTGCTAATCCACTGGGACCAGCACCAATAATTCCTACGCGTTTTTTATTCATAATATAGCATTAATTTATAATTGCGCATCCATCTAAAAAATTAGATTGAGCGCAAATAGTTATTATTTAAAATTTATTAAAATGCTGCGTTTTTGCAGCGGGGGAAGCAATAAACACGCAATAATTAGAAACGTAATTTCTAATTTAGGACTGCTATTGGTGTTATTTTTCCGAAGCAAATAATATAAGGATTTTAAGTGAGGATATCTAATATTTACACCATTTAATCAGGTAAATTAATGCGTTTCCTTAATATCCCTTAAAGTTAATTATTGAATAACACATCGTCTGAATCCGTAGGTTCCATTTCATAAAATGAAGAACAATAAACCTACGTTCTTGGCACTAGTTTAGGATTTACTTTCTTCTCACGTATGAGATAAATACCAATTAAAATCAAAATACCGCCAAAGACGTACCAAATGGTGAATTTTTCGCCATCAATAATTCCCCAAATCACGGCAACAACAGGCAACAAATAACTTGCTGTACTTGCGAAAACTGCAGATGTGTTTTGAATTAATTTATAATACAGTAACATGGCAATTGCTGTTCCAAAAATGGTTAGAAACCCTAAATAACCTAGTGGTTCTACATATTCTGGTTTCATTTCAAAATTTTGAATAAACCCTGTAAAATACAATATAACCATAGCCGGAATAGCCCAGATAGTATAAACAGCAGCTGTTAACTCTACTGCTTTTACTTCTGAAGTCCGCTCTGTAATTACAACGGCGTTTATGCCATAAGAAGCGCCTGCTAAAACAATGAGCATTGTATATCCAAATTGCGAACCTTCTGTATTTGCATCTGAAAAATATATTAAACTTGCGGCCCCTAAAAAACCAATAACGGCGCCAATTACTTGTGACATTTTACTTTTTATTCCGAACAGTAAAAATCCAAATATTAGAACAAAAACAGGCACTAAAGAGTCCAATATTCCCGCCAATGAGCTGCTTACTTGGGTTTGCGCTATTGGAAACAGAAACATAGGTAAGAAATTACCAAAAAAACCAACTATAGCCACCCAAAGCAATGTTTTTTTAGTCATCTTTTTAATTGCAGGGATCCCAATAATTGCTAATAATATACCAGAACCAACAATTCTAATAGCTCCAATCTCATAAGGTGTAAATGCCACAAGTGATTTCTTTATAAGCATAAATGAACTTCCCCAAGTTAATGTGATGACTAATAATAAAACCCAACGATTATTGAAAAATTTTCCCATATTAAAAAATTAAAGCAGCCATTAAAAACAACTGCTTTTTTAAAACCTCTAGCATACCAAATTAAACATTTTATTGCATGTTTTAATTGGTGTTATTTTAATTCTACTCTAATGTTTGTTCGCCACCTCCATTTACAAAAATGGTTTGTCCACTCACCCATTCTGATATAGGTGAAGCGAAATATAACATAGCTCCCGCAATGTCCTCGGCAGTTCCTAAACGCTTAATTGGTGTGTGCTTTAACATGGTTTGTTCAATTTCAGGTGTTAAAACACTTTCTAAAGCAGCTGTTCTTGTAGCTCCAGGACCAACAGCATTAATGCGTACTTCTGGACCAAAATCGTGTGCTAAATTGGCAACGGTATGATTTACAGCTGCTTTTGAACCGCCATAGCCACTCATATTAGGACTTTTGTTGATACTAGACATAGATGTTGTAAAAACAATAGAACCATAACCTTCTTTTTTCATATGTGGCACAGCCAATTGACATAATCGCCAGCCACTAAACACGTTCAATTCATAATCGCGTTTAATTTCATCTACCGAAATTTTAAAAGGATTTTCGCGTCCACCGCCACCTCCTCCAGCGTTATTAATTAAAATGTGGATTCCACCTAATTCTTTTACGGTTGTGTCTACCAAATTTACCAAATCTGCATCTTTTAACACGTTACATTCTACAGCAATAGCCCTTACACCTAATGCTTCAATTTCTTTTGCTGTATTCTTCGCTTCTTCTAAATTAAAATCGCCAATCGAAATATTAGCACCATGTTTTGCCAGTAATTTAGCAGTAGCTTTTCCTATGCCATTTGCACCACCAGTTATAATAGCTGTTTTCCCTTTTAAGTTGAATAAGTCTGATGTATTCATCATTGTTTTGTTTCTATTATCTTAATTTGATATCTCCCCCATCTGCCATTAGTGTTTGCCCTGTCATATACTGACTATCTTCACTTAATAAAAAGGCGACAATGGGTGCCACATCTTTTTGTGGATCTCCAAAACGGCCCATAGGGTTTTTACTGATGATTTCTTCATATTGCTCTGGAAAATTTTCTTTCCAATGTTTTACACCATCCGTAAATGCTAACGGACAAACAATATTTACACGAATACCATCTTCCGCCCATTCATTAGCTGCTACACGAGATAATCCACGAATAGCTTCTTTAGCTGCCGCATAACTTCCTTGATTTTTCTGGCCTAATAAGCCTGCTCCAGAACCAAAATTAACAATAGACCCTCCGGTTTTTTTGAGCTCGGGATAAGCCGCCTTCATGAAGTTTAAGGTTCCTTTTAAACCTGTGTTCATCGATAAATTCCAATCATCTTCTGTTAAATCCAATATTGGTTTTTGGCGAGATGCATGTGCATTATTTACCAAACTTGTTAGTTTACCAAATTTAGAAAGCGCTAATGCAACGGCTTCCATTGCAACCGTTTCCTTCGAAATATCACCTTTTAAAAACGCAATTTGTTCCGGATTTGAGGCTACTTTTTGCATGCCGGCGTCTTCATTTAAATCTACAGCAACTACGCACGCGCCTCTTTCTGTTAATTCGGTTGTCATAGCGCCACCAATTCCTGCTGCACCTCCTGTTACAATAATTACTTTATCTTTTAAATTTTTCATAATATTCTAATTTATGATAATTCCAAAGATAACGATTACAGCTGCTAAAATTAATTTAACTCGTTAATATTAAGCATATTTTAACAGCTAAATACACCAATTTAGGCGCATTAATACAATAAGATTTACAAGTAATTTATGATGATAAATTATTTAACTATATATCAATAGTCACAAAAAAATTAAGGAAATAGTTTGGGAGAGCTTCGTGTTATCCCTAAATTGTATTTTTCCAGATAAAACTATAAAGATCAATGTTTAAATCACTACTCCTTCTTTTTACTTCATTTTTTCTTATTTCGAGTCTAAATGCTCAAAATGACCTTAATGAAATAATAATTAGTGTTGAATTAAACAATCCATCTTCAGAAATAAACAACGGAACGGCTCAACTAATCGTTAAAGGTGGCAAACCGCCTTACCAATACAAGTGGAGTAATCAAAATACATCTTTAAATTCCAATAGCGCAATTGGTTTAATTGAAGGCATGACGCACTCGGTAATGGTTACAGATGCTAACGGTATGTCGACTTCAAAATCTTTCAAAATACCTGCTGAATCTATTACTGAAATTTTTAATAGTAATGTACAACCTGCGGTAGATTTTCTTGGTGCCATATTATTTTGGGATCCCTTCGCTTCCTTCGGAATATACGATCCCGTGGTTTATATTTCAAAAGACGATATTGGACTCCCACATATAAAAAACACCAATCAAGACTATTTTTTAAAAGAATGGTTAGTTCCTGATGGAGCTACGGTGCAACAGAATCAGGAAATTGCAATCCTTGAAATTAATGGCAACGAAACAGTTGTACGTGCCAATTTTGGCGGAAACCTTAAACATCTCGTCAATAAAAACGCACACATTTCCATAAGTAGCAAACCAACTTCTACTGATGAGCCTTTAATAGGAACAATTCAATTTAAAAATCCACAACCTTTGTTACACCCCAATGGTGATGTAGTTGAAAACACCATTCCGTTTATTGTTATTTGGCTTATGATGGGAAGTGTTTTTTTCACCATACGCTTAAAATTCATCAATATTCGAGGTTTTCGCCATTCTTTAGGATTGGCTAGCGGTAAATATGACGATCCTAATGCGCCGGGAAGTATTACACATTTTCAAGCTATGGCAACTGCCGTATCTGCAACCGTGGGACTAGGCAATATTGCTGGCGTAGCAGTTGCTATTTCTTTGGGTGGAGCTGGCGCAACATTTTGGATGTTTATGGCTGGTTTTTTTGGAATGTCCTTAAAATTTGCAGAATGTAGTATGGGTGTAAAATACCGTTTTATTGATTCGGAAGGTAGAATTTTTGGAGGACCGATGAACTATTTACGCTATGGTCTTGAAAAGCGTAAGTTTAAAAAACTAGGTAAATTTCTAGCAGGACTTTTTGCGTTTTTGGGTGTTGGTGCTTCTTTTGGTGGTGGAAATATGCTCCAATCTAATCAAGCATTTAAAATAATGTCCGAGCAGGTACCCATTCTTCAAGGTCAAGGTTTTTTATTTGGTATTGGTTTTGCTGTGCTTGTTGGTATTGTAATTATTGGCGGAATAAAGAGTATTGCTAAATTCACAGGAAAAGTTGTACCATTTATGGCCATGCTATATATTATTGGTTGCTTGGTGGTAATAGGCAACAACATCGATAATATAGGCGGAGCTTTTATGGCAATTTATGATGGTGCTTTTTCTGCCGATGCCCTAAAAGGTGGTTTTATAGGCGTACTAATTGTTGGATTACAACGTGCTGCATTTTCCAATGAAGCAGGTGTTGGATCTGCGGCAATAGCCCACAGTGCATCCAAAACCAATAATCCGATTGCGGATGGTTTTGCTTCTTTAGTTGAACCTTTAATTGATACGATGTTGGTTTGTACCATGACTGCTTTGGTTCTAATATTTACAGGTATTCATAAAGATGGTGGAGGAATGGGAGGTGTAGAATTGACGTCTGCTGCTTTTGGAAGCGTGGTATCTTGGTTTCCTATGGTTTTAGCTATTGCTGTATTTTTATTCGCATTCTCAACCATGGTGTCTTGGTCTTATTACGGCATGCGTTCATGGACTTACCTCTTTGGGCGAAGCAAAAAAGGAGAATTACTCTATAAATTTATGTATTTAGGCTTTGTGGTTTTAGGAGCTTCTGTAAGCCTTGGTGCCGTATTGAGTTTTGCTGATATGATGATTTTAGCCATGTCGTTTCCAAATATTGCTGGATTATACATTCTAGCACCCGAAATATATGCCGATATGAATGTTTATTTAGATAAACTTAAAAAAGGAAAACTCTACATAGCAGAAAAGTTCGTTAAGGCGTAACGGCACAACCCTTAACTATTTATTTATGTATGAACGTTTAATAAAAAATCAGTTTTTAAAACTATAGGTATATATCGTTTTACCTTCCTTAATGGTTTCTAACACGTGAATATCTTTAATTTCTATTGGCTCTACTTTTAGCGGGTTCTTGTCCAAAATGACAAAATCTGCTAATTTTCCTTCAGTTAAAGTGCCTTTTAAATTCTCATCAAAAAGCTCATAAGCTGCATTGGCCGTTATTGCTTTTAGGGCTTGATACGGTGTTGTTCTTTCATTTTTGCCAATGACCACGCCGGATCTTGACACGCGATTTACCGCTGTCCAAATTGTAAAAATAGGATTGATTGGTGTTACGGTAGCATCCGAATGATTGGTAGGTTTTAAACCTAAACGCGCTGCACTTACCATAGGGCTTAAAAATTCCGCTCTTTCTTTTCCTAAATTCTCGACGTGAATATCTCCCCAAAAATATGCATGATTGGTAAAAAATGAGGGCTCCATTTTATATTTCACAAAGGTTTCTAATTGATCTGGTCTTGCAAATTGTGCGTGAATAATAATGGTTCTTCGGTCGTAATCTAAAGGCTGATTTAATGTTTTGCACGCATTTTCATGTGCTTCAATAATCATATCAACAGTGGCATCGCCATTACAATGCACAAATAATTGGTTATCCGTCTCATAAGCCATTACAAATAAATCGTTTATGGCGGCTTGTGTTAAACTTGGCAAACCTCTGCAATCGTGAGCGCATCCTGGCACTTCAGTTAAAAAAGGCTTGGTGAAAAATGCTGTTTTTCCTTGTGGCGAACCATCGGCAACTATTTTTGTGCCTTGTACCTTAAATCTGTTTTTGTAGGTTTTAAACTCCAGTGTTGAGTCTTTTAAATTAGATGCTAATTCCGCATAACCCGCTAAAGAAATTAAATCGATTTTAAATTTCCCAGCATCTGCTTGACTCTGAAAGAAACGAATGGTATTTCTGTCCGTCATACCATCATGCGCCGTAGTAATACCGTTTGAGGCATAATAGTCTTGAGTGGTATTAAAAAACTCTTCTTGCTTAGAGGCTAGATTTTCAAGCAACAACCTTACAAAAGGATACATGGCTGTTTCTTGAACTAGGCCCGTTGGTTCATTAGAATTTGGAAATCGTGCAATGGTACCACCTTCCGGGCTTTTAGTCTTTGCCGAGACTTCTAATTTTTCTAGTCCTAACGAATTTGCAACGCCCATGTGGCCGCTTGTATGCTGCAAATACACTGGATTATTTGGTAAGACTTTATCGATGTCGTTTTTAGTAGGATGTCGTTTTTCTGCTAACTGACCATCGTCGTAACCCCAACCATAAATCCATTGGCCATCGGGAATGTTTTTATCTTCTTTATACTGTTTTAATTTTTTTAAAATATCATCAATATTAGTGATGTCTCCAACTGGTTCTGGATTCAAACCTACTTGTCCCATAGTGTTAGAAACCATCCCGAAATGACTGTGCGGATCTATAAAACCAGGCAATAAAGTTTTGCCGTTAAGATCAATTTTTGTTGATCCGGGAAAGTGTGATTCGGCTTCGGTTCTCCTACCAACGAAAACAATTTCACCATTTTTCTCAACGACAGCCTCGACATATTCCGGTTGTTCAGAATCCATTGTTAAAATATCACCATTGAAAAATAGTTGCGACGTTTCAATTTCGGCATCCATTTTACCCGTTGTTTTTTCATGTTTGTTACAACTGAAAAAAGCACATAATGCAACTATGGTAAGTCCTATTTTTTTCATCATTGATTGGTTTTTAAGGTCATAATAATTCGGTCTTCATTATCTAAAAAATAGTTATCTAAAACAACATCACCTTCAAAGCCTAAATGCTTGTAAATTTTTATGGCTGCTTCATTATCTGGATAGACCGTTAAGGCAATTTCTTTCGCATTTGCCGTTTTTAAAACCTCAACTAATTGCTCCGTTAGTTGTTTTCCCAACCCTTTACCGCGCCCATCTTGATGAACACCTAAAGACAAGACCCAACCTTGCATATTCTCTGTATTTAATCCACCTAGAACATAACCCAAAATGCTGTTGTCTTCTTTGGCGACTAGAAAATAGTGACCAGAAATATCAAATAATTGGCGAATTACAAAAGCTGGATAACTATCCGTATCAAAAACATGCTGCTCAATGGCAATAATAGATTCCAAGTCTTGTAATTGTGCTCTTTGTATCGTAATCATAACATGTTTTTTGTTTGTAATTTAATTAAATATCCACTTCCAACCATAAAATGGAAATCTGTTTTTAGTCTAAATTGAATGCTGCTTGATTGTTATTAGAACGCTAAAATATAGAAGCCTGTTGATTTAAATAAAATACAAACACGTTTGGTAAGATATTTCATAAACCAAACGTGCCGTATAAAAATATTATTTTAAAATTTAGAGTAAATTAATCATCCCATTCGTCTCGAATTTCCTCCATAAGGTCATCATAACGTTCTTTTAGTTCTGCTGAAATAGATTTAGACGATTTATGAATTTGGCGTAATTGTAAACCCAGATAAATACTGAATAATCCACTAAATAAGAAACTCAATGCCACAAGAATAACAACACTCATTCCGGCAAATATGGGATTCCAAATTAAAATGAATGAAAAGATAATTCCTAAAATTCCAAGTCCTAATAAAATACCCCAATTTTTACTTCCATATTGTTTAATATCGAGCGCAAAACTGATAGCTGCCACGGAACGGAATAGAATAATAAATCCAATATAAAACGCCAGAACTGTTATAGATAATGCAGGGTGAATAAGTAATGACGTACCTACAATAAAAGTAATAATTCCAAACGCTAAAGACCAACCCCAATTTTCTAATTGATGCCTATTGACTACTGAAAATATAATTTCTGATAACCCGCCAAATAAAAATGACAAGGCAAATAAAATGGACAAGGTTAATAATGAACCTGCTGGCGACATAAACACAATAATGCTTACGATAACAAAAAACAGTCCAACAAGCACCGGAATGTACCAATGTTTAATGGCCTCTTTAATAGATTTTAAAAATGTTGCTTCCATAATAATAGTTTTAGTTAGTTAGTTAATTCTATGACGATTATATATTTATTCAATTATTAATCCACTAGCTTGATATTCAAAACTTGATCCCCGATTAATGAAAACTTACAATCCACAAATTTGGGTGCCGAAAATTTGGGTTTAAAATTATTTGAAAAACCATACGGCTCTTTTGGAATCCCTATAAAATTTAGATTACAAATGCCATCCGAGTTTTCATCATGATACATAGAAATAGCATAATCACCCTTTGGCAAATCATTGATAATAAGGCGTTCTACATTTTCTTTTACAGTTAATTTATAGTGTTTAATTTCTGAATCTTTTTCCAGAAACCCTTCTTCTGCGTTGTAAATACCAATAATAATATAGCCTTGAATTTTTTCAATATTTTGAATATTGATTGTTAGTTGTGGTGCATCCGAGGACAAAAACCCAAATATAATTGAGATATACGCTAATAACATGTTCATAGGTTTGGGTTTTAATTAAAATAATGTTGCATCTGTTTTTTATCTTGAGCTTTGTAAGCATCATAAGGTTCAGATTGTTTTAATAAATACCATTTTATAGGTTTTTTAAAAATACAGGCTGCTGTTTTTTTTAAGGACGACACTTTTTCAGCTTCCATACTAAAATAATCTTCTAATGAATCTTCTCTAAAGTTAACAATTTTTTCAAGAGCATCACCATCGGCATAATAACCACAATGAAAATTTTTATCGGCAAAGGCGTGTTTTGGAAAATCAAGTTCCCCTAATCCAAAGATAGCAAAGGAACGTTCTAAAAAATGTTCGTAGCTAATGCGGCAGGTTTCACCACCACCTAAATTAAAAATCTGTTTGGACAAGGCCTTTTCCTTTTCGATTCCGTTTACAAATGCACGAGCGGTATCACGTGGTGTAGCAATTTCCAAAGCTGTATTTAAAGGTTGATGGAACATGAGTTTAGACATTTTATGATTTCCCATAATAGCTGCCAGTCTAAAAATAGTCCAATTTAATTGACTGTTTTGCAAGGTCTTTTCGGCGGCAATTTTTGTTTCTGCATACGCGTCACCTTCACTTGGAATGAGCGGATCGCCCACATGTATATACGGATTCTCAATACGATCTCCATATACAGAAATACTAGAACTATACATAAAGAAAGCATTTGGCGACTCCTTTTCCAATTGAGCAATTAAATTTTGCGTGCCTACTGTGTTTACTTTGTGTGCTAATTCAGGCATCTCATCTGCCAAAGGTGGAATAATAGCTGCCAAATGAATAACAGCATCTATATTACGGATAGACTCTAAATTTAAAGGATTTGAAATATCACCATATATAATAGTAATTTGATCTTTAAAAGGTGCAAACTTTTCAATCGTTGCTTTGGATTTTTTATCAAAAACCGTTACCTGATAAATACCTTTTTCAAGGAGTTGTTTTAGTGCTTCAAAACCAACAGTTCCTGAAGCTCCAGTTAGTAAAACATGTGTTTTGTTCATAGGGCGTTTTATTGTTTACATATTTAACAAGCAAACCTTAAGCCAAAAGATACTTTACATATCATTTTAAGATAATTTTATGCATGGTATTTTTTGGCTTGACACGTTTTTCTATTTAATACATGTTTTTAATGTTTTGAATAACACCACCATCTACCAAAATATCAGTTCCCGTAATAAATCGCGCCGCATCACTAACTAAAAAGTTCACCACATCAGCAACATCTTCAGGCTGACCATTACGCTTTAAGGGTGTAGCTTGTTTAATCTTTGCCATGCGTTCTGGGTGTTCTTCAGCTGCTTTCATGGCCATAGGTGTTTCAATAACGCCTGGGGAAACCGTTACAATTCGCGCCGCTTTTTCACCCCACTTATCTGCATTTTTATGACTTAACAAATGCACACCCCGTTTGGCAAAATTGTACATAATATCTGAATCACCGTTTACAAATTGATTTACGGTTTCAAAAGAATTCTCGGCTTGTGGATTTTTCAAAGCCTCATCATAAGCTTCATTTGGAGGAACGGCATGAGCCATCATGGATGATAACAGAACAGCCACCGAACCTTGACCAGCAATTTTATGAAACGCATCTATTAAAAGTTCTGTAGCAACCAAATCTATTGTGTACACCTTCTTTAAGTCCTTAACCGTTCCGCTGACGCCTGCTGTATGAATTAGCGCTTTAAAAGATCCCTTTTCTGAAACATAGTTTACAAGCTTTTCAATATCACTTGTATTGGTAATGTCGCAGGCAATACCTGAAACATTAAAGCCTTCGTTTTTAAGTGTTTGAACGGACTCATCCACCTTTTCTTGCGAATAATCCGTAAGTATTATGGGCTGATTTTTAAATGTTCGTGCACAAGCTTGACCAATACCACCAGCACCTCCTGTTATTACAATACTATTATTTTGAGTTTTCATATAAATTATTTTTAAAATGATTAATTACAATCTAAATTTAATAACGTGTTACGGCACCAAAGCCATTAAATTTTTTCAATTCACCTTTAGGAAGAAAGACCACATCGCCACCAAAATTCATGTTTAATTCAATCATTTCATCATAAATATCGTCAATCACATCCTTGTCTACGCGTTGATCTTCCGATACATATTGAATGTCATCGTTTTCTATAACTGCAGGTTGAAATAAGCCTTGCTCAATAAAAAGCGTTTGGATTTTTCCATCATTAATGGCACGCCAAATTTCATTGGTGTCACTTAAAAATTTGTTTTCAGTTACAGCCTTTAGTAATTCAGATTTTCTTTTGGCGTTCATTTTACTGTTATGTGCTTCCACTATTTTCCATGCCTCGGTTACTATAGCATGATCCTTCTCATTGATTCTATTTTTATTTAAAAAGGTTTCAAAAATGCTCTGTTTATTATCAGCTATTTTTAAGTATTCTGGGTAATTTTCTTCAACTGTACAGATTAAAACTGGCAATGGATTTTTTGCTCTAATAGCATTTACCTCTTTATCAACTTGATTGAAAAATTCTGCTATTAAATTTCTTTGTCGGGATGAAACAACAGGTTCCATTGTGTTTTTATTATCAAATTGTGTATTTACCATTGGGAATGGCGACTTAAACTCTTTAACAACCTGATCATTTAAAGCCTCAATTAATCGGACATTTTCCTGACTTAAAACAAGCACATAATAATGAGACTCGTTATGCATGGCTCTAACTAAATCTCGGGTTGCAAACGTATTATCTATAATGACACGATCGGTAACTTTAATAGGTAACCTTGTATATTCTGCCACATCCTTATTTACAAAAAGCAACAAACTATCTAGATTCATAGCATGATCAATTTGCTTTACTAGCGCGTGCAGTTTTTCAATTAACACTGCAGCATCGCGTTTGGACAAATCAGTAAGTAAGCGTGTTTCAACTTCTTTAACATGGTTTTTAAGCGCAATTTCATCCTTTAAAGCATCGGGTCTTGTACGATGCGAATTCATGATAATTGTTATACAATTTTCTGAACGAATGTCTTTTAATCTTTTTAATGTTGTGTTCATAACTTCAAGTTTTAGTTAATTAATAAATAGCTTATTGAAAAACCTTTAGAGACATTTTAAGAAACGCTATTAAGGCACTAATTGGCTAACTTGGTAAACGTTAATCCATATATACAGCTTCAAAAACCGCTAAAGGTGCTCGTCTACCAACATTTAAGGATAGAATGTCATCTTTAATTGTATAGTTGTCCGTTAATTCAAATATTTTTAAAAATTCAGATTCATTAACATCAACATCGGGACATGCTTTTAGTGTTGTTGCCATATTAACAAAGCGAATTCTATTACCTTCTTCTAACACAAATTCACCACTCATTGTATTACAACCTGCAAAACCTGTTACTTGGTTGTTATTATTTTTTAAGGTGAAAAATATTTCGCGTTCTTGATTATCGGCCATTGTAACCGCTTGTCCTCCTAACGTTTTTAGTTTCCAATATTTTTCAGTAACTAGATTATCATCCATTTTTACCTTTTTAAATTCTGCTAAAGGTGCTCGTTTTCCTTTGTTTAATGATAAAATATTGTTGGCTATTGTAAAATTATCTGCTGTTTCAAAAATGTTCAAAATTTGCGCTTCATTAATTTTAGCATCTGGACACGCCATTCGCGTAGAACCCATTTGCGAAAAAATAATACGATTTCCGTCGTCCAACTTGTAAGCACCTATAAAATTATTACATCCAGAAAAACCGCTAATACTATTATTTTCAGAATCCAAAATGAAATAAATAATTTGTCCATTTTTTTCCCTGTCGGTCATATCCCGACCTTCTAATTTAGTAATAACCCATTTCGTGTTTTCAATAGTAGTCAACTCATTTTCTGATTTTTCTAGTTCCATCTGATTATTTTCTACTTTAATTTCCGATGGAACAGGTGCATTGGATTTTTTGTCTTGATTACATCCTACAAGGGTTAATAAGAAAATGGCTAATGTGGTAATTTTGGTTTTCATAAATACATGTTCTATTTTATCAAATATACATTTAGTTCGTAACATTACGAACTAAATAAGGCTAAAGTATTGTTAAAGTTTAATTCCTGTAAATAAACCAATTATAGGTTATAATTCCTTTTCGTTCTTACGAAACTGTGAAAGCGACTGTATGGTTTCTTGAACTAGAGATTGGGTTTTTCTTAAATAATCTTGAGTAATTATTCCAACAGACTCTTCTAAAGCAAATTTTTCAGGATGTTGCGCCTTTTTGTATTCATTAATTTTCTCTACCAATTCAATTTCTCGGGTAAGCGATTGATTATAGAGTTCTAAAGATTCTAATTGGTAGTATTTAGCAACTTTAAAGTATCTTTTTCTATCACCAGGCTTGGTATAAAACGTAATATAACCTAACTGCGTTAACACATTTACATTTACAGAAGTAGAACTTTTACTAGCTTCAATAGTTTCTCGAATTTCTTCAAAAGTCAAACCATCAGAAGCTGATAATGTTAATAAGGCATATATTCTAGACGCTAAAGGTGAGATATGAAGGCGTTCTTCCATACGTATCCCAATATCTTCAATAAGCTGTTTACTATCTTTCGTTATTTCCATAATACTACAAATATATGTTTAGTTCATAACAACACGAACAAGTTGATGGTAAAGTTTTGTTATTTTTTAAGTTGGTATTTACTCTAATTTCAACCAACATAACCTACTATCAACCTTATTGTTATTGCGTCAATTATAAATTTAATAGCACTAAAAAAAAGTGTGTATACATCTTAAATTTATTGAAAAAACAGAAAATTATGAATGTACAAGCATATTTAGCCTTTAACGGCAATTGTCAAGAAGCATTAACCTTTTATGGTAAATTATTTAATGCAGAAATTAAAAACCGCCAAACGTATGAGGATCGTAAAATTGATGTACCATCATCTTACAGGCAAAAATTACAACACGCTGAATTAAAAGGAAGCGGAATTCGCATAATGGCTTATGATGCCGCTCCGGACACACCATTTAATCACGGCAACCAAATACACATGAGTGTAGATTGCGACTCCAAAGCCGAAGCCGAAAATCTTTTCAACGCGCTATCCAATGGAGGCAAAATACACCATAACTTCAGAGAGCGTGAATGGGGTTATTTTGGTAGATGTTCAGATGAATTTGGAATTAACTGGATGGTGAATTTTAATAATTAACCCAGATATCCGTAATCATAATTTATCCATTAATACTAAAAACAATATACATGCAAATAATATTTGAATACCACGATGTGGCAAGCAGTGAGGCTTTAGAAAATGAAGCGCGAGAAAAATTAGAACAATTAGGTCAGAAATTTGATATGGTAATTCGTGCCGATGTATTTTTTAAAACAGAAAACACCACGTCTGACGAAACCGGAAAAATCTGCAATATTAGATTAAGTTTACCAGGTCCTAGACTTTTTGCCGAAGCGAGTCATGATAATTTTAAAGACTCTCTATTGGAATCTGTTCAAGATTTAGAGCGCCAATTGCGTAAGGTTAAAGAAAAGATGAAAAATTATTAACGATTAAAAACTGTACCTTATGAAATCTTTATTATTAAATGCAGCCTCTATTTTAATACCAGGTAGAAAAGCAAAAATTATTATCGTTGGATTACAATTGGGTTTTCTGGTGTATAAAGTGCTAGAACAAAAAGATGAAAACAAACATATTGAAACACGAAACTGATTCTTTAGCTATCATTTACAATCCCTTTTTTTTAAAAGCACTGTTTACAATACCTAACAGTAATGTATTGTATAATCGTGATTTGTTTCGTTTTTTTCATTTTACTTTTGGATAATGGACTTATCACTCATGTTTTTACGAAACCCTTATTCATGTTAAAATCTATATATCTTTTCCAAAAAACACCACATAATTAAAAAGCCGTAAAAATCTATAAATTAGATTGTTACGGCTTTTCTAGTACTCAAGGCGGGAATCGAACCCGCACTCCGAAGAATCGGATTTTGAATCCGACGTGTCTACCAATTCCACCACTTGAGCATGCTTAAAATTATAGTAGGTGGCAAAATTATAAAATAAAATGCTTCCAAGCATTAAAAATACACCCTTTTATGCTTTTGGAGTTGAAATAAATTCCTAAATTTGCACCTCGTTAAGACGAACTGAATATAATTAGTTATAATACAACCAATTAAACATGCCAAACGTACAAACAGAAGCAAAAATTTTTACCTGTACTCAAAGTAGAGCGCTCGCGGAAAAAATCGCTGATGCCTATGGTATTCGGATGGGTAACGTTATTACATCTACCTATAGTGATGGTGAGTTTCAGCCGTCTTACGAAGAATCTATACGCGGAACGCGTATTTTTATTATTGGCTCTACCAATCCAGGACCGGAAAACCTGATGGAAATGTTGTTAATGATTGATGCAGCAAAACGCGCTTCAGCCAGACACATTACCGCTGTATTACCATACTTTGGTTGGGCCAGACAAGACAGAAAAGATAAACCTCGTGTGCCAATTGCGGCAAAACTAGTGGCAAAAATGCTAGAAGCTGCCGGAGCAACACGTATTATTACCATGGATTTGCATGCGGATCAAATTCAAGGATTTTTTGAAAAACCAGTAGATCATTTATTCGCATCTACTATTTTTCTACCGTATTTAAAAAGTTTAAATTTAGATAATTTAACCATTGCGTCTCCAGATATGGGCGGCTCCAAAAGAGCCTATGCATATTCCAAAGCATTAGAAAGCGATGTGGTTATTTGTTATAAGCAACGTGCTAAAGCTAATGTTATATCACACATGGAATTAATTGGTGATGTTACAGGAAAAAACGTTGTATTAGTAGATGATATGGTGGATACCGCAGGAACTTTAACAAAAGCAGCCGATTTAATGATGGAGCGTGGCGCTTTAAGTGTTCGTGCAATTTGTACGCACCCTATCTTATCAGGCAGCGCATATGAGCGTATTGAGAATTCGAAGTTGGAAGAACTAATTGTAACCGATTCAATTCCTTTAAAACAACAAAGCGACAAAATACGGGTGTTAAGCTGTGCTAATTTATTTGCTGAAGTGATGCTAAACGTACATTACAACAAATCTATTAGCTCAAAATTTATTATGTAGTACCCTTAAAGTACTACCAAAATTAGAATATTAATAACAATTATATATAAACAATGAAGTCAATTACAATTAACGGATCTAAAAGAGAAAGCGTAGGCAAAAAAGCAACAAAAGCCTTACGTAATGCTGGACAGGTGCCTTGCGTATTATACGGAGGTGACAAACCAGTACATTTTAATGCTGAAGAACTTGCATTTTCAAAACTGGTTTATACGCCTAATGCGCATACAGTTGTGATTTCTTTAGATAATGGTGATGAATTTAACGCAGTTTTGCAAGATATTCAGTTTCATCCTGTAACAGATAGAATTTTACATATCGATTTCTATCAATTATTTGAAGACAAGCAGATTTCAATGGAAATTCCTGTACACTTTGTGGGGAATTCTAAAGGAGTTAAAGCTGGTGGTGTTTTACGTAAAAACGCGCGTAAATTACGTGTGAAAGCATTACCAAGTAACTTACCTGATTTTATTGAAATAGACATTACAGATTTAAAAATCGGTGCTAAATTATATGTTACTGCTTTAGAAAACGAAGCATACAAAATTTTACATACTGATAACACAGTTGTTTGTCAAATTAAACGTGCAAGAGCTGCTATGGTTATTGCTACGGATGATGACGAAGAAGAACTTGAAGAAGGTGCAGAAGCAACTGAAGGAACTGATGCTCCAGAAGCAGAAGGTCAAGAATAAATCTAATCTTAGTATCAATATATTTAAAAGCATTCTGATTTTTCAGGATGCTTTTTTATTTTTTCTATAAATTTGAAGCATGTGGAACCTATTTACATTTTTAAATAAACGCCAAGCTTTTAAAACAGCCGAAACAGATAGCATGAAAAAATTTCTAATTGTAGGTTTAGGTAATATTGGTGATAAATACCATAATACCAGACATAATATAGGCTTTAAAGTACTAGACTTTCTAGCGCATAAAGAAGACCTCACTTTTACTACCGATAGATTAGGAGATTTAACCACCTATAAATTTAAAGGACGCACGTTTATATTATTAAAACCGAGTACTTATATGAATTTGAGTGGCAAATCTGTTTTATATTGGTTAACGAAAGAAAAAATTCCTTTAGAAAACCTGCTTATCATTACAGACGATTTGAATTTGCCTTTTGGAAGTATTCGCCTAAAAACCAAAGGAAGTGATGGTGGCCATAACGGACTTAAAGATATTCAAGACAAATTAAATACCACGAAATACAACCGTTTCCGGTTTGGAATTAGTGATGAATTTAGCCAAGGTCGTCAAGTTGATTATGTGTTGGGTGAATGGAATGAAGACGAAAACAAACGCCTACCTGAACGTTTGGAAAAAGCCGCTGAACTTATTAAATCTTTTGGAACAGCAGGCATTAGCAATACGATGAATAGTTTTAATGGAAAATAAAAAAAGGGAAGCCAAATGAGCTTCCCTTTTTTATAAATTTAATCGCAAAATTATTCAACAATTATTTTCTTGGTTGTCCTTTTAGAACCTTCAGAAACTTGCAGTAAGTACATACCAGATTCTACATTTCCAATATTAATAACTTCGTTAAATTCCGAAATATTTTTATAATCATTGGTATAAACACGACGTCCGCGAATATCAAAAACAGTAATGGTAATAGCATCTGTAACGTTGGACATTTTCACATTAAACGTTCCGTTATTTGGATTTGGATAAACACTAAACTCGGAAACAGCAAACTCATCAACAGATAAAGACGTTAAAACATTTACCGAATAATCTTCAACTTCTCCATCATGACCGTTTTGACATGGTGTTGCAGCAGAACTATATTTAGTTACAACGCGCATAGTAGTCGTTCCTAAAACAGCATCAGCCGGAACTGTTACCGCTAAAGGCGAATTAGCTGCTGGTCCATTTGCAGTGCCAATAGCAGACCCCATATCATACATTTCAGAGCCATCAAAAACACAATCTTGATTCCAATCTATCCACACTGTAGAAATACAAGTAAAGTTTCCGTCTGTATTCATATTTACTACTAAATCATACATACTCTCCCGATTAACATCCGTGGAAATAGCTGTATAATTACTATAACCAGACGGTTTTCCTGAAGCATTATCTATAGTATTAAATTGAACCAAGGTTGTACTAGTTTGATATGAAGTATTAGCAATAGAAGCACAAACTCCATCTACCAATGTTAAAATAACATCAACATTCTTTACTGTACTCCCTGAAGTACCAGACACCGTAATTGTATAGTCGCCAGCTGGTGCTCCACCTAAATTATTAACATCCACTATAAAAGAGCCAGACACATCCAAACTGTTAGGTGTTATTACTACATTACTTCCTGCAGGATTTCCAGAAACGGTAAAACCTGTTGTGTCTGTAAATCCATTAATAGCAAAGTAATCAAATTCATATGAAACAGATGTTCCACCACAAATGGCTTGATCGCCATTTGTGTTTACAAAATAGAAATCTGGGTCATTGGTATTAATATTAAAGTTTGAATTAGAAATGTCATAAAAAATATTATCAGCCGCCTCAACCATTACTCTTGCGGTTGTAGATAATGTTCCACTTGGAACGTTTATATCTTCAGTACCATCATTAGGTGTTGCAGCTGCTAAAGTGTACGGGTATGTGAAACCACCATCAGTTGACAATAATATATTTACAGTTTGACAATTTATGGTTGCATTATCAGTTTGCCCAACATTCCACGTTACAGTTTGCGTGGCTCCTTCTGTCCATACATCTCCACCATTAGGTCCAGCAACTGTAAAAGGATCTACATTTTCTACAGTCACAGTCATTAAATCTGCGTCTGTTTGACCAATGCCTGCTGCAAAACCACTACCATTATCTCTTACTATAAAAGAAAACTCCATGTTTCTAGCAACAGAAGGTGTTACTTCCCATGTTGGCGTTAAATTACCAGCAACAACATCACTTAATTTTGGCATATACCGATTTGGTGAATCGCTTGGTAGAATAGAACGATATAGTGGCCCAACGGTCCATGCTGACTGCGGCGCACCATTTCCTGGTGCACGCTCTGGATCATTTTGACTCCAATTATAAGTAAGAGACGCTTCGCCATCTGGATCTGTTGCCGTACCTCTCAAAACATAAGGTGTGCTTTTAGGGATATTATAATCCGCTCCTGCATTTGCTACTGGAGGCTGGTTAACTAAATCTGTTTCAACATCACAAGAACTACTAACTCCAGTTTGAATATTTGCTGAAATATCCCGAATATTTACATAATTAAAGTGCGCATCACTATTGTTTTGCACATTAGTTGCACAAATACCCGCGTAACCCATAATTGAGCTACCGGAAGCTGGTTCTACTTCAGTAGAGCCATTTCCAGAACGACTGCAGGTATTCATAGAGTGCCACCCATCAAATTGATGACCCATTTCGTGTGCTACATAATCAATATCAAAAGGATCGCCTGTTGGATCTGGTCTTCCAGTATAACCCCTTCCTTTATGAAAATTGGTTTGGGACTGACTAGCGCATACACACCCTAAACATCCAGCACTTCCGCCACCCGAAGTATTAAAATTATGACCTATATCATAATTATTAACACCAATGACATTGTCCAAAGTTTGTGCTGTAGTTGTGTTAAATTCGCCGTTCCATGGATCTGTGGCTGGATTTAAATAAATAACAGCATCATTATTAGCAACAAACACAAGCGTAATAGCTAAATCGCGTTCGTAAATTTCATTAACACGATTTATCGTTAATACCATTTGAGCTTGAACATTAGCCTTTTGCTGTGCAACAGTTCCCGAACCTGCAAAAATCTGTCCATACTCACCATTACAGGATTGTGCCAATCTGTAGGTCCTTAATTTTCTATCGTCTGTATCGGCACGACTTGTAGAACGTTCATTGGTTAAAGAGCCTAAATCTATATTTTCGTCTACAAGGCATTCAAAACCCTGTAAATCTTCACCTAAAGTATTTCTACTATAAACCATATAGGAATTTCTGTTTTCCGTGTATGGATCAATATAAACAGAGCTTCTTTTACCAGATAACATCATGGAATGAAGTCCAAATTGAGTCACACTAAAACGCATGGTGGCTGTAGGATCATCAATACCAACGGCCTTATAAGTTTTAATCATTGGATATCTTTCGGCTAATCCTGGCGCCATAATAGGGGATTCAGACACCATAAATTTCTCAAAAGTGCCATCGGCAACAGGAAATTCAACAACAACATTAGAACGTCTGGAGTTTTCACTTCTTAAAGGCGCATTTTCAATTGTATTTTTAAATGCTTGCAAATCTAAATTAAATACTTCAAATTTTGAAGGTTGTGACGCTCGATGAACTTTATCCGCTTTATTAAAACTGCCTTCCTTTGTTTTACTCCAATAGCTGTTTTTTTGTTGCGCCATCACGGCCGGACCAAATGCTAAAACGAAGACTAATAGTAAAAGTTTAAGCTTCTTAAAATAATAATTTGTAGTTTTTCTCATAACACACTTACTTAAGTTAATTTTGTGAATAAATTTAGTTAAATAATTACGAAAACAATAATTTTCATCATTTATTTTGAGGAATTAGAAATACAACACTTATTTTATACTAATACTTGATTAACCAACAAACCCAAAATATTGCACTTACTTTAGTGTTTTTTTTGCTATTTTTACTCCAATTATTTAATCTCTAAATTATAATCATGAAACAAAACAACTTTAAACTAGTTTTTTTATTACTACTGTTTGTAAGTGTTTTTAGTTTACAGGCGCAGCAAAAATCTGCCTTGACAACTTCAATCTCTAACGAACCGCTTCAATTAACTGAAGAAAACCAAAGACATTTTAACGAAACTGGTTTTGTAAGGTGCGCCACTGTAGAAATGGAGGCTTTACGCAGACAAAACAATCCAAACATTCAATCGGATCAAGAATTTGAAAACTGGTTAGCGCCTTTAATTCAAGAACGTCAAGAACGTATTGCTCTAGAAAAAGCTAATGGAACTTACAGACGTGCCGTGGTTAATATCCCTATTATTTTTCACGTAATAACCGGTTCTCAAGGCGATGCTAACGATATTTCAGCCGCTAGAATCCAAGCACAAATAGATCAGTTAAATTTAGATTTTAACAACCTTTCAGGAAGTACAGATCCTGTTGCAGAATCTGCGGAAATAAACTTTATTCCAGCAGCTGTTGATCCTAATGGAAATGTTTTACCAGAACCTGGTATAAATAGAGTTTACGGTTATACTGGTACAATTGCTACTAATACCATGAACGCGACTATTAAACCAGCAACTATTTGGGATCGTTCTTTATACGCTAATATATGGAGTGCAAATTTAGGAGGTGGTGTTTTAGGATACGCACAATTTCCATCTAACTCAACACTGCCAGGCTTAGATCCAAATGGCGGTTCAGCACTTACCGATGGCGTTGTTGTCATTCCAGGTAGTATTGGCTCTTTAACTAACCCAGGAACTGCAGCACCTTATAATGCTGGTCGTACGTTAACACACGAAATTGGTCACTGGATTGGATTAAGACATATATGGGGAGACTCTAATTGTGGAAACGATTTTTGTGCGGATACTCCAGAAAGTTCAACTTCCAATTTTGGTTGTCCAACAAACAACCAAACTACTTGTGATGGTAATAGAGACATGGTTGAAAATTATATGGACTATACGGATGACGCGTGTATGAATATTTTTACAGCAGATCAAGTAAGTAGAATTTTAACTGTTCTTGAAAATGCGGATGGTATTTCAAATTTACCAAATTCTACAACAGGTAGTGCAGAACCTACTATTCTTATAAGTACTACCCTACCTTCTGGAATTTTAGAAGGTGATGGCTGTGGTTTTCAAGACATTGAAATTACATTAACAGCAAGCGAGGCTGGAAATGCTTCGGCAACAGCAACTTTATCACACTCTGGTACGGCAACCGAAAATATAGATTTTGAACTTATTAATAACTCCGTATCATTTCCTCAAGGTGATACAACGGGAAGCAATACTATTACATTACGCGTATATGAAGATGGTATGGTTGAAACTGATGAAACCATTACTTTAAATGTTAATGTATCAACCACTGGCGATTTAGTGGCCACCACAAATACATACGTTATAACTATTACTAATGACGATACAGCTCCAACTAGTTCAGGTAACACCGTTTTATTTAGTGACGGTTTTGAATCGTACACAGATTGGCAAATTACACCTGTTGGCGCTTGGACTATGTTAGACAATGATGGCGATACAACCTATGCAGCAGATAATAACGATTTCCCAAACGAAGGGTATACAGGAACATTTATTGTTTTTAACCCTAGCCAAGGCACACCTGTATTTGGTGACGGATGGAATCCTCATTCCGGAACAAAAGGCTATTACTGCTTTAACTCAACAGGAAGCTCTAGTGGTACACCTGAAAATGATGATTACATTTTTACGCCTCAAATTTCGTTAGATGGAACGAATAGTGAACTCAAATTTTGGGCACAAAGTTTAACCGATAATTACGCGGGAGGCGAACGTTTCCAAGTAGGTATTTCTACTACGGACACTAACCCTGCTAGTTTCACCATTATTACACCTGCACCATACGTTATTCCACCATTAGAATGGACAGAATACACGTATGATTTATCAGCTTATGATGGTCAAGATATTTACATCACGTTTCATGTAGTTTCCGCCGATGAGTTTGTATTTATGTTGGATGATGTTTCTGTTACTGCAGACACAACTACGGGCGCTCAAACACTAGTTAATACAGCAACTACAGCTGGAATTAATGAGGTTGGAATGGCCTATTTTACAGATACTAACACTGGAAACGTTATGATTGACGTGGACAATACAGGTGGCTTTAACTATGCATGCGTGGACGTTTCAGTTTCTAGAGATGTAGCAACTGCAGGAGCAGCAGCAGTTATGTATGGCGCTAATACCGATCCAGATTCTTTTGTTACCGCTAAAACATTCAATATTACTACAACTAACGTTAGCACATCTGATGCTTCAACTATCAACTTCTACTTCAGTGAAGCCGAACTTGCGGGTTGGGAAGCACTAACAGGAAATTCTAGAAGTGAACTTTTTGTGAAAAATGAACTCACTAATGAAGTGGCAGCTATTACTATTTCTGCTTTTGGATCTGATTCCAAATTAGCAGCTTCCTTTACATCAGGTCTTGAAGGAATTTATGTTTTTGGTACACAATTAGCGTTATTATCTGTTGATGCATTTGAAATGGCTTCCACGTTGTCCGTTTATCCAAACCCAACAACATCTGTTTTAAATATTAAAACTACGGATGCTAACTTGCCTGATAGTTATGCTGTATACAACATGCTTGGTCAAGTTGTTAAAACGGCTACTATTTTAGGCGCTTCAGATTTACAAATCAATACATCTGATATAAGTAATGGCATGTACTTTATTAAAATACGTAAAGACAATTCATCACTTACAATACCATTTATTAAGAAATAAAAAAACGTTTCTTTTAAAACTTAAAAGCGGATTGGTATTTATATCAATCCGCTTTTCTATTTTTGTACAAATACTTTTTTCCATTGAAAATAATACAAACGCATCATAGCGACTTTGAGAATGAAACTGTTGTTACCATTGGTACATTTGATGGTGTTCATATTGGACATCAAAAAATAATAGAAAAACTAGTTACATCTGCTAAAAATAATGCTCTAAAATCAGCTATAATGACCTTTTTTCCACACCCAAGAATGGTGCTGCAGAAAGATACCACCATCAAATTACTCAACACTATAGATGAAAAAGCAGCCATCATGGAAGCTCACGGGTTGGATTATTTGGTTATTAAAAAGTTTACTAAAGCATTTTCCCGACTAAAGGCGGAAGATTTTGTTTTTGACATTTTAGTAAAACAACTGCGAGCTAAAAAAGTTATTATTGGTTACGACCACCATTTTGGAAGGAATAGAACAGCCAATATTGATGATTTACGCCAATTTGGTATTGACTATCAATTTGAAGTTGAAGAAATTTCAGCACAAGACATCAATGATGTTTCTGTTAGTTCTACAAAAATTAGAACAGCACTATTAAATGGAGACATAAAAACAGCCAATAGCTATTTAGGTTATAACTACATGTTGACCGGAACCGTAATTCACGGTAAAGGATTAGGTAAAGAAATAGGTTTTCCAACGGCTAATCTGCATATTGAAGAACACTATAAACTAATACCAGCAGATGGCGTTTATGTGATTAAATCTAAAATAAACAATCACATCTATTTTGGGATGATGAATATAGGCACAAATCCCACGGTAAATCCAGAAAATAATCAGTCCATTGAAATAAATTTCTTTAATTTAGAAGCATCGTTATATGGTTCTAAATTAAAAATAGATATGCTTGAACGCATCCGAGACGAGCAGAAATTTAATTCCGTGACCGAATTACAGGCACAATTAGAAAAGGATAAACAAACCGCTTTACAGTATATAAAAAATCATGCGACTCACTAATTTTCTTTTTAAACAAGTAGATAATTCGGCCTTAATAGTTTTTCGGATTATTTTCGGTCTTCTTTGTTTGTTGGAATCTATTGGTGCCATTTTCACTGGTTGGATTAAGCGAACATTAATTGATCCCCAGTTTACATTTTCTTTTATTGGCTTTGAATGGCTGCAGCCGTTACCGGGTAATGGCATGTATATTTACTACACCATTATGGGTCTTTTTGGCCTTTTTATTATGCTAGGATACAAATATCGTGTGAGTGCTTTTATGTTTACACTGTTATGGACCGGCACGTATTTAATGCAAAAATCATCGTATAACAACCATTACTATTTATTGGTTCTTTTAAGTGCCATCATGATTATTTTGCCAGCACATAAAAATGTTTCAATAGATGCCAAATTAAATCCGAAAATTAAAGAAATAGCGATGCCAAATTGGTGCAGGTATATTTTTGTTTTACAGATGTTTATTGTTTATACCTACGGTTCCATTGCCAAATTATATCCAGATTGGCTAGACGCTTCTGTTATGGCTATTTTAATGAAAAGTAAGGAACATTATTTTTTAATTGGTGAATTCCTACAAAATGAATGGATGCACTATTTTCTAGCTTATGGCGGCATTCTATTCGATGGTTTAATTATTCCTTTACTGCTTTATAAACCAACACGAAAACTCGCGTTTTTTGCTTCTATATTTTTCCATCTGTTCAACTCCTTTGTTTTTCAAGTTGGAATTTTCCCATACTTATCCCTTGCTTTCGCCTTATTCTTTTTTGAGCCTAAAACAATACATCGCATATTTTTAAAACGAAAACCTTTTTATGAAGGTTCTGAAGTAATTATTCCACCCTATAAAAAACCGATGCTTACTGTTTTCGGCATCTACTTTTTAGTTCAAATTTTATTGCCTTTACGTCAACATGTTTTTCCACAATCGGTTTTATGGACGGAGGAAGGCCATAGAATGTCTTGGCGCATGATGCTGCGCTCAAAAAGTGGCCATACCCTTTATCATGTTGTGGATAAAAAAACACAAGTGAGAACCACTATTAATTTAGACTATTATTTAACACCTAAACAAAAGCGTTTAGCCAGTGCTAAAGCAGATGTTATATGGCAGTTTGCGCAAATATTAAAAGAAGATTTTGCTAAAAAAGGACAAGATGTTTCTGTTTTTGTGGACTGTAGAATAAGCGTGAATGGACGCAGTTATATTCCGTTTATTAATCCAAAAACAGATATAGCCGCAACCAAGTGGTCCGCATTTAAGCATAGCGAATGGATTTTACCACCAAAACAAGATTATTTCACACGGTAATTACGTAAATTTGCCGCTTAAAATTTTATCACATGTTACAAGTACCTTTTATTAGAGAGCATAAAGATTTGGTTATTGAACGTTTGGCAAAACGCCAAATTGATGCTACCAAAATGATTAATGAAGTCATTGCGCTGGACGAAAAAAGACGCCAAGAACAAACCTTACTGGATAATACACTATCAGAATCCAATACGCTTTCTAAAGAAATTGGTACCCTATACAAATCTGGTCAGGCTGAAAAAGCAAATGCGCTTAAAGCCCGTACTACCGATTTAAAAAGTCAATCCAAAGAATTAACAGATACATTAAATGAAACTGTTGAAGCTTTAAATCAATTATTATATCAAATTCCAAATGTTCCCAATGAACTCGTTCCAACTGGAAATTCTGAAGATGATAATGAGGAGGTTTTCAAAGAAGGAACCATTCCAACCCTTCACGAAAATGCCTTACCTCATTGGGAATTAGCGAAAAAATATGATATAATAGATTTTGAATTAGGCAACAAAATTACTGGAGCTGGTTTCCCAGTATATAAAGGAAAAGGCGCCAGATTACAACGAGCATTAATTGCTTATTTTTTAGATAAAAATACCGAAGCTGGTTATACCGAATATCAATTACCACTTTTGGTTAATGAAGCCTCTGGATTTGGAACAGGTCAATTACCTGATAAAGAAGGACAAATGTACCATGTAACAGAAGATAATTTATATTTGATACCAACTGCCGAAGTCCCGGGAACCAATATTTTTCGCGATGTTATTTTAAACGAGAGCGAATTACCAATTGGTATTACAGGTTACACACCTTGTTTCCGTCGTGAAGCTGGGAGTTATGGTGCGCATGTTCGTGGTTTAAACAGATTACACCAATTTGATAAAGTAGAAATTTTACGTATTGAGCGCCCTGAAAACTCATATGCGGCTTTAGATACTATGGTGGAACACGTTAAAGGCATTTTACAAGAACTTAAATTACCTTACCGTATTTTACGCCTTTGTGGAGGCGATTTGGGCTTTACCTCGGCTATGACTTATGATTTTGAAGTGTTTTCAACAGCACAAGATAGATGGTTAGAAATTTCATCGGTTTCTAATTTTGAAACCTTTCAGGCTAATCGTTTAAAATTACGTTTCAGAAACAGCGACGGCAAAAATGAATTAGCACACACACTTAATGGTAGCTCATTGGCATTGCCGCGTGTATTGGCAGGTATTTTAGAAAACTATCAAACACCTGAAGGTATTGTTATTCCAGACGCATTAATACCTTATACAGGTTTTTCTATAATTGATTAAAATTGTAGGTTTTATCCTACTTGATTTTCACTAGAATTTATAAAAAATCGTTAAAAAGCAAAAATTACCTGCTGTTTAACGATTTTTTGCTGTTTTATTTTGTTAATTAACAAATATTGTTGAAGTTCGTGTACCCTAAAGTTTTAAACCTACTTATCATGAAAAATCTTACACGACTTTTTCTTCTAATTGTTTTAGCAGTCATAGCCGGCAAAGTCCTTGTTTCAGATTTCGATTTATCCAAAAAAGATCATGCCAATGCAACGGCTTCCGTTGTTTCGGAATAATATTAGTTAAATTACCCAATCAGGTAACTGAATCATTTTGTAATTTACAATGGTTAATAGCACATTTATTTTGGTTGGTAAATGCCTGAAAACTCTTCAGGCATTTTTTTTATAAAAACATTCACATCATCTCCAGCGCACTTTTGCTATATTTACACAAAGTAATATTATGCGTCTTTTTCTTTTATGCTTTTTTCTATTTTCGGTCAGTATGTTTTCGCAAGAAGACTTGCTCGCTAAAGAGTATTCTAAAAACGGTGAGTTTGAAAAAGCGCTCTTGGCATATCAAGAATTACATAGAAATTCGGCTAATAATAATGCCTATTTTTTAGAGCTTATTAAAATGCATCAGCAGCTAGAACAATTGGATCAGGCTGAAGCTCTTTTAATCCAGCAAATTGAACGGGTAAAATACCCCGCGCTTTATGTAGAATTGGGTTATAACTACCAATTAAAAAACGATTTAGAATCTGCCAATGCCAATTATAAGAAAGCCATTTCCTTTTTAGACGAAAATCCAAATTTCGCGTATTCAATTGGTAAGTTTTTCGAAAATCGCTCCCTTTTAGATCAAGCTATTACTACTTATGAGAAAGCCATGGTCCTAAAACCAGCCATGAATTTTAACATTCAACTATCACGTATATATGGGGAGCAAGGCAATGTAAAAAAAATGTTTAGTAGTTATTTAAATTTTGTGGATGTTAATAGTTCCTATTTAAATACCATTAAACGCGCCATGAGTGATTTTATAACAGATGATTCAGAGAACGAAAACAATCTCATTTTAAAACGCTTATTGCTCAAAAAAATACAACAAGAGCCTAACTTGCTTTGGAATGAATTGTTGAGTTGGCTTTTTATTCAACAAAAAGATTATAATAAAGCGTTTGCTCAAGAAAAAGCCATCTTTAACAGGCAACCAGAAAGTTTAGAGCGCATTGAAGAATTGGCCTTTGTAGCAATGAACGACCATGATTTTGATGTATCTAAAACCATTTTCACCTACTTGGCAGAAACAGCTCAAAATCCAGATGTTAAAATTGGGGCGCATTATAATTTACTGCAAATTGCGTTAAAAACTGAAACCGATTTAGAAACTATTGAAAACACCTATTTAGAGCTTTTTGAAACTTTCGGAAAATTTAACCAAACCATAAATTTACAGGTTGCTTACGCACACTTTTTGGCATTTTACAAGCATGATCCACAAGCCGCAACGGTGTTCTTAAAAGAAAGTTTAAAACTCCCTTTATCCGATTTAGATGAAGGAACGGTAAAATTAGAGTTGGGTGATATTCTAGTATTGCAAGAAAAATTCAACGAAGCTTTAATTTATTTTACCCAAATTCAACGTAATTTAAAAAATAGTACTTTGGCTCAAGAAGCACGCTTTAAAGTTGCCCAAACCAGTTACTATAAAGGCGATTTTAAATGGGCAGAATCTCAACTTAAAATTTTAAAATCATCAACATCTCAACTTATTGCTAATGATGCATTGGATTTAATGTTACTAATTACAGATAATAAATTTGAAGATTCCACGCAAGCCGCTTTAAAACTTTACGCCAAAGCCGATTTAATGGCCTTTCAAAACAAACCCAATGAAGCCATTGCGCTTTTAAATACCATTTTAAAAAATTACAAAGGACAATCCATAGAGGATCAAGCACTTTACAAGCAGGGCAAACTGTATGAGTCTAAAAATCAATTTGAAAAAGCAGTCGTTAATTATCAAATCATCATTGCTAATTTTAAAGATGATATTTTAGCCGATGATGCTTACTTTGCTTTAGCCGAATTGTATGAAAATCAACTTCAAGACCCACAAAAAGCCAAAGAAAACTACGAGCAAATTATTTTTAATTATCAAGACAGTATTTACTTTGTGGATGCACGCAAACGATACCGTGTTTTACGAGGAGACGATTTAAATTAGAAAATAGTACCTTAATTCAGGAAAAAAGGCCAAAACCTTTTGATGATGAGCGCGAACTCCTGTAATTTGCACAACTAGGTATTTAAACAGCAAATTTTACACGCATGATTATTTATAATGTGACTATTAACATAGAAAAAAATCGCCATCAAGAATGGTTAAATTGGATGAAAACAGACCACATTCCAAAAGTATTAGCTACAGGAAAATTTAAAGACGCCAAACTAACACGTGTTTTAGTTGAAGAGGAAATGGGTGGTGTTACTTATTCTGTTCAGTTTTGCGCGCACTCTAGGCAAACACTAGATAGCTATTACAATAACGATGATGACGGATTGCGATTAGAAGGACTCAAAAAATTTGGAGATAAAATGCTTTTATTTTGCACCGAATTAGAAGTTATAGAAGAATTTACCATGAGTGCCAAATAGAGAGCAATTCATTTAAAAAAAAACAAAAAACCAAACATGTCTGTAAAAGCAAAAAAACATTTAGGCCAGCATTTCTTAACGGATGAAACCATTGCAGAAAAAATTGCCGATTCCTTGTCTTTTAAAGGCTACAAGCACGTCCTTGAAATTGGTCCTGGTATGGGCGTTTTAACCAAGTATCTTCTTAAAAAAGATATCACAACCCATGTTATAGAAATAGATACCGAATCTGTTGCGTACCTTAAAAACAACTATCTCAATCTAGCCGATCGGGTTATAGAGAAAGATTTTTTAAAATACGATTTAAAAGAAGTTTTCCATGATGAGCCCTTCGCTATAATTGGAAATTTCCCATATAACATTTCTACACAAATCGTTTTTAAAACTTTAGAAATGCGGAACCAGATTCCGGAGTTTTCAGGGATGTTTCAAAAAGAAGTTGCTCAACGTATTTGCTCCAAGGAAGGCAGCAAAGTGTATGGTATTTTATCGGTTTTAACGCAAGCATTTTACGATGCAGACTATTTATTTACCGTTCCGCCAACGGTTTTTAATCCACCACCAAAAGTGGAATCTGGTGTGCTTATACTAAAACGAAAAGAAAATTTTTCGCTTCCATGCGATGAGAAATTATTTTTTAAAGTTGTAAAACAAGCCTTTCAACAACGGAGAAAAACATTGCGAAATAGCTTAAAAACCTTCAATCTGTCTGATAATTTAAAAGCAAATGTTATCTTTGACAAGCGACCAGAACAGTTATCTGTAACCGCTTTTCTGGAACTTACACAACTGATAGAAACTGATGAAAATGACTAAATCTTTGTTGTCTTAACAAAGTAACTTAACAAAAACGCATGTCCGAAGAACAAGAGAATATCCAATTTCAGCTTACAGACGAACTTATTGAACAGGTTGAGAATCTTATCGAATTTAAAAATGATAAGGATCTTAAAACTCTATTGATGGATTTTCACCATGCCGATATAGCCGAGATTCTTGATGAACTTAATCTGGAAGAAGCCGTTTATGTTATTAAATTATTAGATTCTGATACGACAGCCGATATTCTAATTGAGTTAGATGAGGATACGCGCGAAAAAATTCTTAAAAACCTATCGGCTAAAGAAATTGCCGAAGAAATTGAAGAATTAGACACCGATGATGCAGCCGATATTATTGCGGAACTTTCTGAAGAACGTCAAGCCGAGGTTATTTCTCATATTGAGGATACAGAGCATCGTGATGAAATTACCGAACTTTTAGCCTATGATGAAGACACAGCTGGTGGACTCATGGCAAAAGAACTCGTTAAAGTTTATGAAACTTGGACCGTTGCAGGTTGTTTACGCCGCATTCGTGGTCAGGCAAAAGATGTGAGACGTGTACATTCCATTTACGTAGTAGACAGACAGAATAAATTAAAAGGGCGCTTATCTTTAAAGGATTTAATTGTTGCTAAAAGCGACCAAAAAATTGCAGATATCTATATTACTAGTGTGGATTATGTTTTTGTAGACGAAGATGTTGAAGAAGTGGCTAAAGTTATGCAAAAATACGATTTAGAAGCCATTCCTGTAGTCGATAAAAATTACACCTTATTGGGGAGAATTACTATTGACGATATTGTAGATGTTATTCGTGAAGAAGCCGATAAAGATTACCAATTAGCGGCAGGTATCTCACAAGATGTAGAAGCCGATGATAGTATATGGAAACTCACAAAAGCACGTTTACCATGGTTATTAATTGGAATGTTTGGTGGTCTTGGAGCCGCTGGAATTATCGAGCAATTTAACGACCATATGGGAGCCTTCGTGGTACTGTTAAGTTTTGTGCCATTAATCCAAGCAACCGCTGGAAATGTTGGTGTACAATCGTCAGCTATTGTTGTTCAAGGATTAGCAAATGATACCATAGATGGCAATATTATTAAACGCTTATTAAAAGAAGCCTTACTAGGTTTAGTTAACGGAATTGCGATTGCTTGTATAGGTTTAGTCATTACACATTTCGTGTTTAGCACACCATACATTGTTTCTATAACTATTAGTATTGCACTAATAGCCGTGATAATAATGGCAGCAATAATTGGCACCTTTATTCCTATTTTTCTTAATAAACGAGGCATTGACCCAGCCGTAGCAACAGGACCATTTATTACTACCAGTAATGATTTATTTGGTATATTAACGTACTTTCTCATTGCCAAACTTATTTTAGGTTTTTAAAATATTTAAATAATTTGTGGTGTTACTATACAGTCGCACTATACAGCTTAATTTTTTCTTGTTTTAAACGAACGGATGCCGTTTCAACTGAAAAGAAATCTTGAGACCTTATTTGCCAAATGAAACATGGACTCCTAAGTATGAGCACGAACAATATCTTGAATTGAAAATCGGGAGTTCATGTTTAGGTTTTATATATTTGAAGTAAACTAATCTGTTGTTTTTATACACATGAAAATACTCCACCTAGATACCAATCACCCATTAATGCTTGAGCAATTAAATGCTTTAGGCTTTCAAAACGATGAAGATTACACGGCTTCTAAATCCGAGATTGAGACCAAAATTCACGCCTATGATGGTGTTATTATTCGCAGTCGTTTTAGTATAGACAAGCAGTTTCTAGATGCGGCCACCAAACTAAAATTTATTGGTCGTGTAGGTGCTGGGGTGGAAAATATTGATGGTGACTATGCCAAGCAAAAAGGAGTTCAGCTTATTTCCGCACCAGAAGGAAACAGAAATGCAGTTGGCGAACATACTTTAGGCATGCTGCTTTCTTTATTTAACAAATTTAACAAAGCAGACCATGAAATTAGAAAGGACCAATGGTTACGGGAAGAAAACCGAGGTGTTGAGCTAGATGGAAAAACCGTAGGCTTAATTGGCTATGGAAATATGGGAAAAGCCTTTGCTAAAAAATTACGAGGCTTTGATGTCACCGTTTTATGTTACGACATTCAATCCCATGTGGGCGATGAAAATGCCAAGCAAGTGGATTTAAAAACACTGCAAACCCAAGCCGATGTATTAAGTTTACACACGCCACAAACTCCCCTAACACTATATATGGTGAATACAGAATTTATAAACGCATTCCATAAACCATTTTGGCTGATTAATACGGCTCGAGGCAAGAGTGTTGTAACCGATGATTTGGTAACCGCTTTAAAATCTGGTAAAATTTTAGGTGCTGGATTAGATGTTTTAGAATACGAAAAAGCATCGTTTGAACAGTTATTTTCATCCAAAATGCCAGAGGCTTTTCAGTATTTAATTAAAGCCGAAAATGTGCTTTTAACACCGCATGTGGCTGGTTGGACGGTGGAAAGCAAGAAAAAATTAGCACAAACCATCGTGGATAAAATTAAAGTAAAATTTTGTTAATTCATCCTTATGAAAAAAACCGTTTTTATTTATTCTGCACTTATTATTGCTTTACTTTCATTATTTCAATTGAGCCAGTATGCCGTAATTTCTGGAGACTTAAAAATTGAAATCGCCATTGCGTTTAGCGCTATTGTATGTTTCTTTGTCGGCGTTTATATCAGTAAGAAAAATTCTTCGCATCAACCTATACTGACCAAAAAAATAGACACACACAAATTAAAAGAATTAGAAATTACAACGCGTGAATATGCTGTTCTAAAACAAATATCAGAAGGCTTATCTAATAAAGAAATTGGCGAAAAATTATTTGTATCTGAAAGTACTGTAAAAACACATGTATCAAACTTATTGGCAAAACTACAGGCTAAAAGACGAACGGAAGCACTAAAAATAGCCAAACAACTCCAAATTATTTAATTTCCCTACATTTATACTAAAGTAAGTGGGTTTTGGTACTTTAGTATGAGCGCTAAAAATAACAAATCTTCTATTTTTGATTATTAATTTTAAACTATCATATTATGGAATTAGGAGCTTTTTCAGTTAGCTTAAGTGTTAAGAATTTATCAAAATCAAAAATATTTTATGAAACTCTCGGGTTTAAAGTTTTCGGTGGTGACATGGAAAAAAATTACCTGATTATGAAAAACAATAAAACCTTAATAGGCTTATTTCAAGGAATGTTTGAAAATAATATTCTAACTTTTAATCCGGGTTGGGATGAAAACGCTAACACGCTAAAAACATATACAGATGTTCGTGACATTCAAAGCCAACTCAAGAAAAAAGATGTATCATTTATATCTGAAGTAAAAACCAACACGTCTGGTCCAGGTAGCTTTGTTATTAGTGATCCTGATGGGAATACGATTCTAGTAGACCAACACATCTAATTGATAAACTATTAAAAATGAAATCCACGGTAAAAAAATTTGGTATCTACAGCAGTACCTTGTTAATAATACTCTTTAGCTTTTCTTTTCTTATTGAAGATTACATGAACTACACAATTAGTGAAGTTTTTGGATACGTTAGCATTATTTTAGCATTATCCGTTATTTATTTTGGAATAAAAAGTTATCGTGACACCATAAATAATAAAACTCTTAAGTTTTCGAAAGGGTTAAAAATTGGTCTGCTTATTTCCGTTTTCACCGCGTTAACATTCGGACTCATTAATGTGGTTTACACCTCATTTATTAATCCAGATTTCACAACAGAATATTATAATCATTCTATTGAAACCTTCCGAGAAACATTATCTGATGCTGATTTTCAAGCAAAATTAATTGAACTAGAATCGCAACGCGAAATTTTCGGGAATCCTTTTTTCAACTTTTTTCTTATGGCATTGACGGTTTTTGTTATTGGATTTATAATATCCGTAATTTCAAGTTTAATACTACAACGTAAAAGCAAATAGAATGCAATACAAAGCAACATCGGCTGAAGATTATATTAATCAAACGCCTAAAGAACGCCAAGAAACACTAAAAAAACTTCGTAAAACTATAAAGGATAATTTACCCAAAGACTTTCAAGAAGGTATTCAATATGGTATGATTGGTTATTTTGTACCACATAGCATTTACCCGGGCGGTTACCATTGCAATCCAAAAGAACCCTTACCATTTATGAGTTTTGCGTCACAGAAAAACTCAATTAATTTATATCATAGCGGTATCTATGCGGTTCCAGAAATTCACGACTGGTTTGTTTCCGAATATCCAAAACATTGTAAACGAAAACTGGATATGGGCAAAAGCTGTATCCGATTTAAAAAGATAGATGAGATTCCTTTAGAGCTTATTGCGGAACTTTGTAAAAAACTCACCGTAAAAGAGTGGATTTCTATTTATGAAACAAACATTAAAAAAGCATAATTATGAAAAAACGCGTTACAGGAATTGGTGGTATTTTCTTTAAAGTAAAAGACCCTAAAGCGTCCAAAGAGTGGTATAAAACCCATTTAGGTTTTAATACAGACGATTATGGCAGCACCTTTAAATGGAAAGATCATGAGGGTAATGATTGCACCACACAATGGAGTCCATTTCCCGAAGACACAACATATTATGAGCCTTCTAAAAAAAACTTCATGTTTAACTATCGTGTTGAAAATTTAGTTGAACTTTTAAAGACCTTAAAGGAAGAAGGTGTAACCATTGTAGGTGACATGGAAGAATATGAATACGGTAAATTTGGTTGGATTTTAGACAATGACGGAAACAAAATAGAACTCTGGGAACCCATAGACAGCGCATTATAAATAAACTAGCCAAGGTTTTAGATTATTAAAGCAATATTAATCGTCCGTTTGTTCAGACAATTTACGTTCCAATTCAGCCTGAAACTCTTCCATTACTGGCTTTACTGTGCTTTCGGGTAAATCGGCAATTTTAATATACATTAGTCCATCAACGGAATTATTAAATAAGGGATCCACATTAAATGCCACTAATCTGGCGTTTTGTTTTATATATTTTTTCAATAATACCGGTAAACGTAAAGCACCTGGTTCTACTTCATCAATAATTTTATCAAATTTATTCAAATCGGCTTCCGCTTCATCAAACACAAAATCCTTATCAGCATCTTTCAGCTTAACTTTAAACTCTTTTTTAGGGTGTACATATTGCGCCACATAGGGATCGTAATAATGAGATTTCATAAACTCAATCATCAACGATTTAGAAAAATTAGTAAACTGATTGCTAATACTTACACCGCCAATTAAATATTTATGCTCGGGGTAACGCAACGTAGTATGTACAATACCTTTCCATAGTAAAAATAAAGGCATCGGTTTTTGCTGATAACTTTTTATAATAAACGCACGACCCATTTCAATGGATTGGCTCATCATTTTATGTAATTCTGGCTCAAAACGGAACAAATCTTGCAAATAAAAACCATTAATTCCAAACTTTTTAAAAATCTGGGAGCCTAAACCCATTCTATAAGCACCCACAAGAATATTGGCTTCAGAATCCCAAAGAAACATATGGTGGTAATAGGTGTCAAAGGCATCTAAGTCAATTGCCTCATTGGTTCCTTCCCCAACTTCACGAAAGGTTATTTCGCGCAAACGACCAATTTCTTGTAAAATATTTGGAACTTTATTGGCTGGCGCAAGAAACACCTCGTAGTTTTTACTTTGAAGTAACCGGAAATCGTCTTCACGAAGCGCGTCTACTTCTTCGGTCATTAACTTTTTATCAACCTGACCAACAATACGTTTTGGTGGTTTTGGTAATTTCAGTTTATTTGGAAAATTGCTTAATAAATTATCCTTTTCATCAAAAGAATTGGATAACATATAGGTTTTTCGTCTTAAAAATTCTGAAAAACCCTCTAAAGTTGAATGTTCATTTTGATCAGCAACGGAAATAGGCCTACCAATTCTAACTCGAATGGTGCGACGTTTTTGTGTTAATAATTCCGAAGGCAATTTAGCGGTTCTAAACGTATCGCTAATTTTAGATAATTTATAAAATAGCGAGCTGTTTTTGGCATGAAAATAAATAGGAACAACCGGTACATTGGCTTTTTGAATAAGCTTAATTGCTGCGGGTTCCCAAGGTTTATCTACCACTAACTTGCCATCACGGTAGGTGGAAACTTCGCCGGCTGGAAATACGCCTAAGGCATGACCATCCCGTAAATGAAGAATGGCATTTTTAAATCCTGCAATGCTAGATTGTGCATCTTTTTTATCCTCGAAAGGATTTACAGGCATAATGTATGGTTTTAAAGGCTCAATTCTATTCAACAAAAAATTAGCAATTATTTTAAAGTCTTTACGCTGTTCTAACATTAACTTTAAAAGTAGAATACCATCAATGCCACCTAAAGGGTGATTGGAAACGGTAATAAAAGAACCTTCTTTTGGAAGTCGTTTTAAATCTTCTTCAGGTATTTCAAATTTTATTTGAAACTCATCCAGAATAGCATCCAAAAATTCTAAATCAGACAAATGTTTATTGCGATTGTAGATTTCGTTAAGCGTTGAAATTTTTAGTAATTTCATTAAACCCCAACCTGCTAACGTACCAATTACGCCATACTTATCAAGTTGTATAGCTTTTGAAACTTCCTTTGCGTTTACTAATCCTTTATCTGATTGTTTACTCATTTAAACAAATGTAATTAAAAAATTATTTGGTTATCATTTGCATGGTTTCCTGTGCTAATTGCTTCATTAAAACAGTTTTACCTTCTTCCAACTGCGCCACTACATCTAAATTATAATGCCTGATAGTGTATAAAGATACATTTTCATGGCAAGTTACCTTAAATTTTGCTTTTAAATGTTGTAGTAATTTTTCAAGATTCTGATAAATATCATCCACACATACCGAAAAACTAATAGCAGAGTTTTGAATAACGTCCACCTTCATTTTATACAAATGCAATAAATTAAAAATATCACTAATGTTTTCTTCAACTATGTAGGAGAAATCTAATGATGACAATGAAATTAAAATCTGATTGCGTTTTAAAATAAAACATGGAATTTCAGGTTCAATTCCTTTACCTCTTCCCACACAGGTTCCCGCATTTTTAGGATGCAAAAACGACTTTACAAACAACGGGATTTCCTTGCGCTGTAATGGCTGAAGAGTTTTTGGGTGAATTACTGATGCCCCATAAAAAGCCAACTCAATAGCCTCACGATAGGATATAGAATTTAGTAATTGGGCGTTTTCAAAATACCGTGGATCCGCATTTAAAACACCGGGAACATCCTTCCATATGGTCACACTTTGGGCATTTAAACAATACGCAAAAATAGCTGCTGTATAATCACTTCCTTCACGACCCAAGGTGGTGGTAAAATTATTAGCATCACTACCTAAAAAGCCTTGGGTAATGTTCAGTTTATTTTTATTAAAATGCGTGGTGATTTGGGTTTGTGTGTCCAACCAGTTCACATTGGCGCGTCTGTAATAGCTATCCGTTTTTAAAAACTCACGAACATCCAACCAATTGTTTTCAAGTCCTACATCATTTAGGTAAGCACTAATAATGGCAGTCGAAGCTAACTCACCATAACCGATAGCCTGATCGTAAACAAAATTATAATCTGGCGATTTATTCCGATCGAAAAATACAGCTAATTCATCAAAAAGTTTAGAGATTTTTTTAAAAATAGCATGGTTTTCATTTTCAAATAAATCGAGTAAAATAGCATTATGAAATTTTCTAACCTCTTGCAGTGAGCTCTGTAATTCCGCTTTATTGTCAAAATAATTGCCAATTACACCTTCCATGGCATTCGTTATTTTACCCATAGCAGAAACGACAATCAAGGTGTTATCATGCCCAGCTTCACGCAAAACGGTAACTAAATTTCTTACCCCTTGTGCATCTTTTACCGATGCGCCACCAAATTTAAATACTTGCATGTTAAATGTTTGAAATATATTTTTTTATTGCGGCTTCATTAAGTTGAACCACATCCCAATCGCGCATAACGTTAGCTCCTTTTTGTTCATAAAATGCTATAGCAGGTTCATTCCAATCTAGGACTTCCCAACAAATTCGCTTTACACCTAATTTATAACCATATTTAACAACTTCATCCAATAAAATAGTACCAATTCCATGGCCACGCATTTCTTGACTAACCACTAAATCTTCTAAATGTAAAACGGAACCTTTCCAAGTTGAGAAACGCATATAAACTAACGCAATGCCTATAATATTATTTTGGCTTTCGGCTACAAAACAATGAAAAACGGGGTTTTCACCAAAACCTCCAAGTTCTAAATCGGTAACTGTAATTTCAACGGCATCGGGTTCTTTTTCATAAACGGCTAATTCGTTTATCAATTTTAAAACCGATTCCATATCTGCTTTTTTAGCGTCTCTTACTACAATATCCATAAGCCTAATTTTGGCGTAAATATAGTTTAAACTTGGGTATTTAGCCACATTAAAACCTATTGAAAAGGTTGTAGTTTCCTAAAAAATACGATATTTGCATAAACCATACATACACTTTTATGTCTAGAAAAAATCAAACACTCGGTGAATTTATTATTGAGAATCAATCGTCTTTCAAATACACATCTGGCGAGTTATCAAGACTTATAAATTCCATTCGTTTAGCCGCTAAAGTGGTAAATCACGAAGTGAATAAAGCCGGTTTGGTTGATATAATTGGCGCTGTTGGAGAAACCAATATTCAAGGTGAAGACCAACAAAAGCTAGACGTTTATGCCAATGAAAAATTCATTCAAACACTAACTAATAGAAATATTGTTTGTGGAATTGCTAGTGAAGAAGAGGACGATTTTATATCCATTAACAGCCAAGATGAAAACAACAACAATAAGTATGTTGTTTTAATTGATCCGTTGGACGGCTCGTCCAATATTGACGTGAATGTTTCGGTTGGAACTATTTTTTCTGTTTACAGACGTGTAACACCGGTTGGAACACCCGTTCAATTAGAAGATTTTTTACAAAAAGGCAGCCAGCAAGTCGCGGCTGGATACGTCGTTTACGGCACATCCACCATGTTGGTTTACACGACAGGTGCTGGTGTAAATGGGTTTACATTAAATCCTGCTATTGGTACTTTTTACTTATCGCATCCTAATATGACATTTTCTGAAGACGGTAAAATTTATTCCGTAAACGAAGGGAATTACATTCACTTTCCACAAGGCATTAAAAACTACATTAAATATTGCCAAATGGAAGAAGGAGACAGACCTTACACGTCCCGATACATTGGCTCGTTAGTTTCTGACTTTCATAGAAATATGATAAAAGGCGGTATTTATTTATATCCAAAAAGTTCTAAAACCTCAAACGGAAAATTACGTTTATTGTATGAATGTAATCCTATGGCTCTATTGGCAGAACAAGCCAAAGGTAAAGCCAGCGATGGCTTTAACCGTATTTTAGATATTGAACCAACGGAACTTCACCAACGTGTTCCTTTTATTTGTGGCAGCAAAAATATGGTAGAAAAAGCAGAGGAATTTATGCGTTTAGCTGAATAAAACATGCTCATTTAAAGCTAAATAGATTGGTGAAATTAACAATTTACAGAATAAACAAAAAATAAAAAAAGCCACTTAAAAAGTGGCTTTTTTATTCTATTTCAATTCAAATCTTAACGATTCATATTTTTCATTTCTTCGATAAACGTATCTAAATCTACACCATTATCCACAAGGGTTAAGGCTTTGTCTACAACGTATTTAACGTTTTCAGATGAAAACCCAAGACCAATGGCTATTTTACGCATAACAATTTCTTCATGATCCCCTTTAATGTGATCTACATAAACCATACGTGCCAAATCAAACAAACGCTCTAAACGTCTATCGTAGGATGTTGGTGGATTAATAGGATGCGATTGATAATCTTTCAAAATCGTTTCGTAATCGCTTTCACTTATATCTAAGTTTCTTGCCAAACGGTCCAAAAAAGCTTTCTCTTCATCGGTAATAATACCATCATCCATGGCAACTCTTACAATGGATGCAAAATGATCTTCGTTACGTTTTTTAAATCCGCTATCGAATAAATCTGAAAATGACATATCTTTCTATTTTTAATCCCAACATTTAGGGACTGCAAATATAAATAAAGTTAGCACTCTTTAAAATATTAATTTCGCTTTTTTAAACGGGCAATTATGACTATTAAAACTTTGATAAAACACCAAATTATCAAACAAAAAACAGGTTAACATCCACAGAAAAAAGAAAGTTTAAAGTCTGTAATTAGTATATTTGCACAAAATAAAATTGCTTTTGAGTAAATCCATCCTCTCGCAAACATACGCACAGGCTTTGCAAACGCAAAATCTGCAAACTGCTATTGCCCAAACTGAAAATCGCACACATGTAAAAGGCCTTGTTGGCTCGGCATTTTCTCTCGTTATTAGTGAAGCTTTTAAACAAGCGGACAAACCGTTCTTACTCGTTTTTAACGATAAAGAAGAAGCGGCTTTTCACCTCAACGATTTGGAAGCCATGTTGAATGATAAAGATGTACTTTTTTATCCAGGTAGCTACAGAAGACCGTATCAAATTGAAGAAACGGATAATGCCAATGTTTTATTACGTTCTGAAGTTTTAAACCGCATCAACTCCCAGAAAAAACCAGCCATTATAATCACTTATCCAGATGCGCTTTTTGAAAAAGTAGTAACGCGTAGAGAGTTGGACAAAAACACGTTGAAAATTTCGGTTAATGACAATTTATCCATTGATTTTGTTAACGAAGTCCTTTTCGAATACAAATTTAAACGTGTTGATTTTGTTACCGAACCTGGGGAATTTTCAGTGCGTGGTGGTATTGTAGATGTGTTTTCATTTTCCCATGACGAACCCTACCGAATTGAATTTTTTGGTGATGATGTTGATAGTATCCGAACCTTTGATGTGGAAACACAATTGTCCACAGATCAGATTAAAAAAATAAGCATCATTCCAAACGTTGCAAATAAATTTCTTGACGAAAGCAGACAAAGTTTCTTAAAATACATTGCCCAGAAAACCGTTGTTTTTACAAAAAATGCCGATCTGGTTTTCGATAGAATTGACGATTTTTATAGCAAAGCCGAAGAGGCTTTTAAAAATCTAACGTCAGAACTCAAACATGCTGAACCCGAAACCTTGTTTTGTAATGCAACCGAATTAAAAAAGCAATTACTGGATTTCAATTTAGTAGAATTTGGTAGCAAAGCCGTTTTTGCTTCACAAGACAATATAATTACATTCAACACCACACCACAACCGGCTTTCAATAAGCAATTCAACTTATTGATAGACGATTTAAACTTGCATCATGACAAAGGCTACACCAATTACATTGCCTGTGTTAGTGAACAGCAAGCCAAACGGTTTCATGATATTTTTGATGATGCGGAACAAACCGTTCATTATAAAACCATCGTCCTGTCTTTATACCAAGGATTTGTAGATCATGATAATAAAATTACCTGTTATACGGATCACCAAATATTTGAGCGCTATCATAAATTCCATTTAAAGAATGGCTATGCTAAAAAGCAGGCTATAACTTTAAAAGAACTAACTAATTTAGATATTGGCGATTATGTAACGCATATTGATCATGGAATTGGTCGCTTTGGAGGTCTTCAAAAAATAGATGTTGAAGGCAATAAGCAAGAAGCCATTAAACTAATTTATGGCGAACGTGATGTGCTGTATTTAAGCATTCACTCGTTACATAAAATCACCAAATTTAATGGTAAAGATGGTAAGCCGCCAAAAGTTTACAAATTAGGAAGTAAAGCCTGGAAAACGCTTAAAGCAAAAACGAAGTCGCGCGTTAAGGAAATTGCGTTTAATTTAATTCAAGTTTATGCCAAACGAAAATTAGAAAAGGGCTATCAATATCAACCAGACAGCCATATGCAACATGAGCTAGAAGCCTCTTTTATTTATGAAGATACACCAGACCAAAGTACCGCAACGGCCGATGTAAAAGCAGATATGGAAAGTGAACGTCCTATGGACAGACTGGTTTGTGGTGATGTGGGTTTTGGTAAAACGGAAGTCGCTATTCGTGCTGCTTTTAAAGCCGTTGATAATGGAAAGCAGGTTGCCGTTTTAGTGCCCACAACTATTTTGGCTTATCAACATTCCCGTACATTTAGAGAGCGTTTAAAGGATTTCCCAGTTACGGTAGATTATCTAAATCGTTTTAGAACGGCTAAAGAAAAACGTGAAACACTAGCTAATCTAGAATCTGGAGCTGTAGATATTATTATTGGCACACACCAATTGGTGAATAAAAATGTCAAGTTTAAAGATTTAGGTTTGCTAATTGTAGATGAAGAGCAGAAATTTGGCGTTGCCGTAAAAGAAAAATTAAAAACCTTAAAAGACAATGTAGATGTCCTGACCTTAACGGCAACACCAATTCCAAGAACCTTGCAATTTAGCTTGATGGCTGCTCGCGACTTATCAGTTATTACAACGCCTCCACCTAATAGATACCCAATAGAAAGTCATGTCATTCGATTTACCGAGGAGAGCATTCGCGATGCCGTAACCTATGAAATTCAACGTGGAGGACAGATATTTTTCATCCACAACCGCATTGAAAACATCAAGGAAGTAGCAGGTATGATTCAACGACTAGTTCCTGACGCTAAAATTGGCATTGGTCACGGCCAAATGGAAGGGAAAAAACTAGAGCAATTGATGTTAGCTTTTATTAATGGTGAATTTGATGTATTAGTTAGTACCACCATTGTGGAAAGCGGTTTAGATGTTCCGAATGCCAACACTATTTTTATTAATAACGCGAATAATTTTGGCTTAAGTGATTTGCACCAAATGCGCGGACGCGTAGGGCGAAGCAATAAAAAAGCTTTTTGTTATTTCATTACACCAGAATATTCGGCTATGACCGAAGATGCTAGAAAGCGGATTACAGCTTTGGAGCAATTTAGCGAATTAGGCAGCGGTTTTAATATTGCCATGAAAGATTTAGAAATTCGTGGTGCTGGCGATTTATTAGGTGGTGAGCAAAGTGGTTTTATAAACGAAATTGGTTTTGATACCTATCAAAAAATTCTAAATGAAGCCATTGACGAACTGAAAGAAACCGAATTTGCAGATTTATATGAAGATGATGGTAAAGAAAAAGAATACGTTAAAGACATCACGATAGACAGTGATTTTGAATTACTATTTCCAGATGATTATGTGAATAATATTGCCGAACGTTTAACGCTGTACACCAAATTAAATGAGGTTAAAACAGAAGATGAACTTCTAAAACTAGAAAGCGACATACGCGATCGTTTTGGGGAACTACCAACCCAAGTAGAGGATTTAATGAATAGTGTTCGGATAAAATGGGTAGCAACTAAAATAGGCCTTGAAAAAGTAGTGATGAAACAAAATAAACTGATTGGGTATTTTATTACCGATCAGAAAAGTGGTTTTTATCAAAGTCCCAATTTTACACGTGTATTACAATTTGTACAATCACATCCGCAAGCTTGTAAAATGAAAGAAAAGCAAACTAGAAATGGCTTGCGACTATTATTAACCTTTGAAAACATTAAAAGTGTAGACAAAGCTTTACAGGTTTTAAAACCTATTGTGGCATAAGCTTTGTTAATTTAAATGAAACTCAAATCATGAAAAACCATCTTTTCCTTCTGTGTCTGTTTGTATCTTTTACAACGTTTGCGCAACATCATATTCAAGGTCAATTTTCGCCAGCCGAATCCTTCAATTTTGCTTTACTTTATCATGTAACACCTACTGGAACAAACTATGTAGAACAGGCAAAAACCGATACTGACGGGTATTGGTCTATAGAATTGCAGGCAGGTTCTAAAATCGGAATTTATAAAATAGTGTATGCAACTCCTGTTGAAGACAATAATTTTGATGTTTTTTACAACGGTAAAGAATCTATTTCTTTGCTATTCGATATAGAAACAGGATTGCATTTTACAGCTTCCGAAGAAAATAAATTATGGCACACTTATACGGATAGTATTTTAAAAATAAACAGTGCGATTGGCAGATATTATATGTCGCAAAAAACAGATTCATCTGAAATAACAGCCATTTTCAAAAACCTAAAGAGCACACAAGATTTTTACGAAAAAGCATCGACTAATATGATGATTTCGCCTTTTGTAAAATCGAATAAAACCTATATTCCTAGCGCTTATGAAGATGTAAGCACCTATTCATTAAACTTAAAAAAGCATTATTTTGATTATATGGATTTCAGTAATCCTTTGTTGCAAAGTTCTGATTTTTTAAATGAACGTGTTACGGCCTATGTGTTTGCTATGCCGGAAGATGCTAACTATTACAAAATGGCTGTGGACGATGTGGTAAAAGCAACAAACGATACCGACGAAGCCAAAATTATGGTTTTGGAAAATCTGTGGAAAATCATGATAGATAAACAGCAACCCGACGTGGCAAATTACATTAGCGACACCTATTTATTACCCCTTGCTAAAACCTTTAACAGAACCTATTTACTGGAAACGTTGGAAGATTATAATAAATCTGCTATCGGTAAAAAGGCTATGGATTTCAATTTTACATATTTAGAAAATAGCAAGGCTATAAAAACCAATTTACACCGTTTTAATCCAACAAAAAGTACGCTTCTAATTTTCTGGAGTAGTGGCTGTGGTCATTGTTTAGAAGAATTACCAAAAGTAAAAACTCTTATGGCGCAACATCCCGAAATTACCGTTTTAGCGTATGCTTTGGAAGATGGCGTTAGAAACTGGAATCAAACTATTGAGCATTTTCCAAGTTTTATTCATACTTACGATTTAAAAAAATGGGATAGCCCATTAATTAAGGCCTACGGCATTTCTGCTACGCCATCCTATTTCGTTTTAGATAGCGATAAGGTTATTTTAGCAAAGCCAGAACATGTTGAAGATTTGGAAACTTATTTTAATGAGTAAAACAGTTTATAATAGCGCTTGTTTATATTTTTTTATTGAATCATCGGCTTTATAATACTAATTTTTTTCCTTCCTATTAAACCTTTGGTCACGCCAAAATCTATGAGTAATGAAATAGGAAACAGTATCATTCCAATACAACCATAATTATAATCTGTCAATATTACTAAACCAGCATCTGGATTGATGCCTTCTTTGGTAACTGACTTAAAGATTTTACCAAATAAGAAATAATCAGTACTTGTCCATCCTTTTTTTAAAGGCGTTTCAAGAACAAGATTTACGTGTTCAATATTTTTTTGATTAAACTCACCATTTTTTGGTCCATTTCCGCCTAATAATTCTCCTGACCAGCCTCTGACTTTAGTATTATAAAATTGAATATCATCAATTGTTAACCAATCTTTATCTGGCCAAATAAAACAAATCTCCGTTTCACTTCCTTTTGCAATAATCGAATATGTCCCATTTGACAATACATCTGTTGCATCATTAATTGTATAAATTGTTCGGTCAGAAAATTTCATTTCTAAATAGTCCTTCCAATTTTTAATTTCAATATCACTTTTCATTAAATGCTTGTTAAAAATATTTAAAAATGATAAAACGCATTTTCATAATGCGTAATGGTTTCCGTGGTTTTATTTTTCAGAACAGCTATAATATCAAACCGACTATCTAAATCAATATCATTTTCGGTTACATAAGCATCCATAGCTTTTACAAGTAATTTAACTTTTCCAGGTGTAACAAATTCTTGTGGATCGCCAAAAAAATCAGAGTTACGGGCTTTCACTTCTACGCAAATCATCTGATTATTATGTTTGGCAATAATATCTATTTCGGCTTTTTGAAATCGGTAGTTTCGCTCTAGAATAACATAGCCTTTAGCTTGCAAATATTCTGCCGCTAGTTGTTCTCCTAATTCACCTAATTCGTTATGATGTGCCATGACTACTTCCCATATAAACCCCTATTAGTTACAAGATAGTGAATTAGTAGAAATTAAATCTATGTAAGTTCAAGCTTATAACCTACGCCATGTATGTTGGTGATTTTAATGGAGGTGTCATCTTGGAGTTTCTTACGTAACTTCGAGATATACGTATCCAAACTTCTGCCAACAAAAACACCATGATCTTCCCACACTTTTTTAGTGAGTTCATCGCGTTTTATGATTTGATTTGGGTTGGCTGCAAATATTTCTAATAGCTCACATTCCTTTTTAGAAAGACTGATTTCTTCAGCATGTTTGACCAGTTTGTTCTGTTCCGGATAAAAGTGAAAACTGCCAATTTCTGAATAACTCCCAACTTCTTTAGTGCTTAAAACAACTTCTTTGCGTTTATAAAAACCAAAAAACAATAAGCCAAAACCACTTAATAACAAGCTATAAAGCCCAGCTTTTTTAAAGGATGCATGCGGTTTTAAATCCGTAAATACCACCTCGATGGCGTAGCAACTTTCCGGTAAATATCTGCCACTACAAGGTACAATGCTATTTTCTACATTATTTAAAATTTGAAAACTATAAGCCACTTCTTGAGCTTCGCAAGCAATAGTTTCAACTATATAATTATTTGGAAGTGCTGACTTATGAAATGAGGCGTCAATTATGGACACTAACTGACTAGGCTCGAAAGATAAGGGCTTTTCAAAAGTTAATTGGAAAGTATTATTTTTAAGCGCTTTTACAGGTAAAACCAAGGATGTAGAATCTTGGTTTATAAGCAATAATTGGTTGCCAACTTCACGTAATGACACTTTAACGCGTTCAGAAAATAAGGTCGAATCATCTTTGGTAGTGAGTAGTAATACAATTGATAATAAGACAATTAGTAAGCCACTAATTTTAAAAATAAATCTTTTTGCCATAACAGGTGTAAATAACTAACATTTTGAGGACTTTTTACAACTGTTCACACTTCTTTTACATTTTTTTGACACTTTTTACACGTGTTTCAGGGAGTTTTACTAAACAATCAAAACGAATCAATTATGTATAAATCAATTATTTACAGTCTTATTTTTTTAGGCACAACTTGTGGTCAAACAAAAATTACAGAAACGGAAACCGTTCAAAATCTAGCACTAAAAACTAAAACTGAAACGTCAAATTATATGGAGTTTAACGGTAACCCCCTGTTTATTTCCGATACTTATGATATAGAATTATCAATTGAAAAAATCGGAAATAACGGCTATCAGTTAGTAACCGAAATCATATTAAAAAATGATTCTTATTTTGTGTCTCCACATTCAAAGGTTGCCTACAAAGGCCGGTTTAGTTCTGGTTTACAGAAAAACGCGAACCTAGAAATGACAAATAATATTATAGAAATACCGCGTTCTGTTGAAGAAATAGATCCGCATCCCTTTGTAAACGGCCCGGTGAATTGGGTACGGGAAAACACCACCTATACCCAACCTTTAAAACTTAATACAAATTCAGATTTTGAGGTTTCTGGTTTAATAAAATTCACCATTGAACCACGCTGCTCACTAGAAAAAATAGGTTATACAATACGTTATAAATCGGGAAATATGACTGTGCAAATTTTACAAGGCTGTCAGATTATTGAGCTATAATGCTAGTTAAAACATAAGCATTTAGAAATTTAATATTGCTAGATTAAGTCGTACCTTTGTGTTTACTTTAAAAACGCGGTATGGCAAGTCAAATAAAATGTCCGAATTGTGGAGTTTACAATACAAATCAAGATTATTGTACAAACTGCGGCACGTTATTATCCTACCAGAAGCGACGAGAATTAGCGTTTGCGCAAGATGAAAAAGACCGTAAAGAACGTGAGCGCATCCAAAAGGAAGAATCGCCTTCCTTCTACGAAAAAAATAAAGATCACCGCTTTTTAGTGGTTCGTATATTTGCTAAAGTTACACACTCCATCTACGTGGCATTTATGGCTATTGGCATGTTCATTGCCTGGTTGATATCTTCCATTGTAGCATGAAAATTTTAAAACACCCATTCTTTTTTATCAGTGCCTTAATTGCAACGTTAATTTATTTAGCTCAAAGGTTTCAGGTTTCACTTCCAGATTGGATTAATTTTTACGTGAATGATTTTTTATGCATGCCTATCGTTTTAAGTTTGTGCTTGGCCGTAATTAGGCACCTGAAACAAACCGATAATCTCTACGTTCCGTTGTTGGCTGTTTTGGGATTAACAACCTATTTTGCTTTATATTTTGAATGGTTTATGCCACAAATCAGCACACGATACACAGCGGATATAATAGATGTTGGTTTATATTATTTAGGAGCCATGTTGTTTTTCAAAGTTCAGAAACGCTTATTTTGAAAATTGTACTGTAGATTGATCTTTACCAACCACCAATTCCACGTCTTGCCCTAAAATCATGGCGCGATTATCATCTTCATGACCAGCAGGCATATTAAAGGCAATTGGAAAATCATAGTCTGATAAAGCATCTAAAATTAATTGTTCAATAGAACTTCCCCAAGCCGTTGTGTTTTTTCGCATTTTAGTCATATCACCAACTAAAACGCCCGCGCAATTATTAAAATAACCAGCGCGCTTTAAACTTTGTAACATACGATCTACATGGTATTTGTATTCGCCAATTTCTTCAATAAACAAAATTTTACCCGATGTATCTATACTACTTTTAGAGCCTAACATGGTATGAAGCATGGTTAAATTACCACCAACAATAGGTGCATTTACAACGCCCACTTTATTATATTTAGAACCCCTTAAAGTATAAGCAATGGGCTCGCCAAACAGTGCTTTTTTAAAAGTAGCAATCGTCTGGTCTAAACCGGTTTCATCAGCTGTTAAACTGGTGCACATCATGGCATGAATGGTTTCAAAACCTTCATTATGAAAATCGTTATGTAAGGCTGTAATATCACTATAACCTATTAACCATTTTGGATTTTTTTTAAGTTGTGTATAATCTAATTTATCTAAAATCCTTACGGTTCCATAACCACCTCTTGCAGCCCAAATAGCACTAACCGTAGGATTATCCATCGCTTTTTGAAAATCTTCACAACGTTCCAAATCTGTACCTGCAAAATGATTGTCTTGACTAAAAACATGCTTACCAACCAAAGCATGCAATCCCCAACTTTCTAATAATTTTACAGCGCGTTGGACTTCGGCTTGACGGTTTTTTAGAATTCCCGAGGGTGCTACAATAGCAACCGTATCACCTGCTTTTAAATATGGTGGTTGTATCAATTTTTGCAATTTTTGAGTTGATGATTCTACCTGTTTTGCCGTATCTGTTCCAAAGAACAAAACCGAACAAAATAGCACAATTAATAATGAGATTTTTGACATAGTGTAAATGTACATTTTTTTTCACATGTTATAAATTTTAACAACCATAAATGAGAAACAAGTTATCTTAAAAAAGCCATCTAAAATTTATAATTTCACACGTTTAAATAGACCTTAAAATGCGTACTTTTGTGACTTCAAAATAATAATTAAAAACAGTAAGGCATGCATAGGCTTATTGTTTTTGACACAAGTTTATTAATATCATGAATCAACCAAAACGATATACTATTACAGCCGCTTTACCGTACACAAACGGTCCCATCCATATTGGCCATTTGGCTGGTGTGTATGTACCTGCTGATATTTACGCGCGTTATTTACGTTTAACAAATAACGATGTTGCCTTTATTTGCGGCAGTGATGAACACGGTGTTCCTATTACTATTAAAGCTAAAAAAGAAGGTGTTTCACCTCAAGATATCGTTGATAAATACCATGCGATTATTAAAAAATCTTTTGAAGATTTCGGAATTACCTTTGATAATTATTCCAGAACGTCTGCAAAAATTCATCATGACACGGCTCAAGAATTTTTTAAAACCTTGTATGATAAAGGAGAATTTATAGAAGAAATTACCGAGCAATTATACGACGAAGAAGCCAACCAGTTTTTAGCCGATCGTTTTGTAACAGGAACCTGTCCAAAATGTGGTAATGAAGAAGCTTATGGCGATCAATGTGAAAAATGTGGTAGTAGTTTAAATGCTACAGATTTAATTAATCCGAAATCTGCTATTACTGGAAATGTTCCAACAATGAAAGAAACCAAACACTGGTTTTTACCTCTAGATAAACATGAAGCTTTCTTAAAAGAATGGATTTTAGAAGGTCACAAAAAAGATTGGAAACCTAATGTTTACGGACAAGTTAAATCGTGGATTGATGATGGTTTACGTCCAAGAGCTGTAACCAGAGATTTGGATTGGGGAATTCCTGTTCCTGTTAAAGGTGGTGAAGGCAAAGTGCTTTACGTTTGGTTTGATGCTCCTATCGGTTACATTTCTGCTACTAAAGAATGGGCAGAACGTGTAGGGAAAGATTGGGAACCGTACTGGAAAAGTGATGACACCAAATTGGTACACTTTATTGGTAAAGACAATATTGTGTTTCACTGTATTATTTTCCCAAGCATGCTAAAAGCTGAAGGTTCGTATATTTTACCAGATAATGTGCCAGCTAACGAATTTTTAAATTTAGAAGGTCAGAAATTATCAACCTCAAAAAACTGGGCCGTTTGGTTACCAGATTATTTAGTGGATTTTCCAAATCAGCAAGATGTGTTGCGTTACGCCTTAACAGCCAACGCACCAGAAAGTAAGGATAACGATTTTACCTGGGCAGATTTTCAGGCTAGAAATAACAATGAACTCGTGGCTATTTTCGGGAACTTTATTAATCGTGTGGTCGTTTTAACCAACAAGTATTATGATGGTTTTGTTCCGGAAGCATCTGAATTTTCAACAGTAGATGAAGAAACGCTTGCAGCAATAAAAGCCTATCCAGCCGTGATATCGAGTTCTATAGAACGCTATAGATTTCGTGAAGCAAGTCAAGAATTCATGAATTTAGCGCGATTAGGTAATAAATATTTAGCAGATGAAGAACCTTGGAAACTGGTTAAAACAGATGAAGCGCGAACCAAAACAATTATGTTTGTCGCTTTACAAATTGCTTCCGCTTTAGCCACTTTAGGCGAACCATTTTTACCGTTTACATCTGCAAAATTGAAAAAGATTCTTCGCGTATCTGAAAATGATAGTGATAGTTCAGGTGAAGTTATGAACTCATGGAACGATATTTCAACCAAACCAACTCTAATTCCAGCAGGACATCAAATTGGTCCAGCCGAATTATTATTTTCGAAAATAGAAGATGAAACCATTCAACTGCAATTAGAAAAATTAGAAGCCAGTAAAAAAGCCAATGAAGCTTCCAATAAAGCCGTAGAGCCTGAAAAAGAAACCATTAGTTTTGAGGATTTCTCGAAACTCGATTTACGGGTAGGAACGATTTTAGAGGCCGAAAAAATGCCAAAAGCCAATAAGCTTTTAGTGTTAGAAGTAGACACAGGTATTGATGTTAGAACCATTGTTTCCGGAATTGCCGAAAGTTTTAAACCGGAAGATATAATTGGTAGAAAAGTTACGGTTTTAGTCAATTTAGCTCCTAGAAAGTTACGAGGGGTGGAAAGTCAAGGCATGATTTTATTGACGGAAAACCCGGAAGGCGCATTGGTATTTGTAAATCCTGATGATGCTTCGGTAACAAATGGACTTCAAATTTCTTAAACCTACTTTATGAATAAAATTACCGTATTTATGTTGCTCTTTTTGAGTGCATTCAGCATGTTCAGTCAAAAAGCAGTTTTATCATTTAAAAACGAAGACGTTTCCAGAAAAACAAGTAAAGATGCTTTTACACTTTCTAATACAGTTACTAACGATTTAACCATACTGATGGTAGAGCGTAAAGATGTTTATGCCTACTTGTTTAATTCGGATTTTGAATTGCAATCGCAATTTCAAACAGAACTTATAAAAAGTAAGTATGACCAGGCTTTAGGTTTTAAATTAACGGACTCCCAACAGCACATTTTATTTTCTAATGAAAAGAAAACGCAATTTGCCGTTCTTACTTTAGATTTCAAGACAAAAAAAAGTACAGCTACGGAACTTGATTTCGACTTTAATAATGAACTGTTTATTGAGGCTATTAATTATAAAAACAAATTATATGTTTTATCCAGCACATCAGAACAAGTAATTATTATTCGGGAAATGACCGACGCTTTAGGCTTCAAAACCGTCACTCGCATACCAATAAACCACGACGATGTTAATTTGCGCGAACGGAAAAGTTATAGTTCGTTTTCATTTGCTGGAACCTTAAAAACAAATATTCAAAAAATTGATCCGCGTGTACCTAATGCTATTGAGCAAACGTCAAGAGCTAATAAAATGTACCAGTATGATAATTTAGTATTTCTTACTTTTGAGATTGAAGATATCGGAACATTAGCCTTCACCATTAATTTTGATGATTTTTCGCATAGCACAAAAATTTATGAGTATCCAACAGGCAAATTGGGCGATTTAAAACGGTATAACTCGTATATGAGTCCTGAATACTTTTATCAAATAGCAAGTTCCAGAGACGAAATGCGCTTTATAATCAATGATATTTCGGGAACGCCAATTAAAGAGTTTTTTGTAAAAAAAGATGCTCATATCACGTTTAAAAACACACCAATAATTCAGGAAGGAGCAACAGCTGTGCCTTTTGTAAACCGTCGTGAACTAGAAGAAAGTTCGAAATATTTGCGTAAAATTTCCACTGGTGATTTAGGTTTGACTGTTCTGTTTCAGGATAATCATTACTATATAACCCTTGGTGGCAATAAAGAAATAAGCACAGGTGGAAGTATGATGATGACAGGCGGAATGGTCACTGCTGGAACGACACATGTGGTGACAATAAATCCTACACATTATAGTTACAGCTCGTATACATCGTCAAAATCAACATATTTCACTTCTAAATTTGACAGCGATTTTAATCATGTGAAAGGCAAGGTTTCTGAAAATGTTTTTGAAAAAATAAAAAAATTCAGCCATAACTATAAATATATCACAGCTGAAGATGTGTTTTTTCACAACAACCAACTTTATTATGGATCTTTCGATTTAAAAAACGCAACATATAGTTTAGTGCCTTTTAAATAGGTGTTAATTGGCAGTCACGTTATCAGAAAGTACAACAGGGATAGATAAGCTCAATATTAGACAGATTTAAAGGGTTCTAATTCTTTTTTAGCATTCGGTTTTTTTTCATTTGAATTAATATACAAACCTATTAAGATGTACATTTGAAATATAAAATTAAACATTTATGAGACATTTAATAATATTAGTATTGACATTGAGTTTATTATCCTGCGGTACAACCAAAGTTGTGCGCGACTCGGAGAAAGATTTGAAAGGCAGCTGGACCTTAAACTCCTTTAATTATAGTAAAACAGGATCTTTTGCGGTCGATTTGTTTAACGACACCTCAACGGATTGTTTTGAAGGCAGTACTTGGAATTTTGTTCCAAACAATAATTCGGGAACCTATGTAATTAATAGTGGAAATTGTGCTACAGGTCCACGAAAATTTAAATTTAGCATTCAAGAAATTGATCCGACTTCAGGTTTATATGATTTTTTATTAAAACCAGTAGATGCTAAAGGTAATTCAGATACCAACCAAGGCTATCGCTTAAAATTAGCTGGAATTACAGCAACAACCATGCAATGGCGTCAGACCGTAACTTTAGACGGAAGCCCATTCACCATATTTATGAATTTTACAAAACAATAAAATAATGAGAAAAGTAATTAATAAAATAACGTTAATAGCACTTGCAGGTGTTTTGGTAATTAGTTTTACCAACTGTAAGGCTGTAGAAAATTCGAATAACAGACAGAAAGGTGCTGCCATTGGTGTCGCTGGAGGTGCAATTTTAGGAGCCATCATTGGAAACAATGTTAAAGGTGGTAGTTCTGAATTAGGCGCTGTAATCGGTGGTGTTGTTGGTGGTGGCGCAGGTGTCATTATTGGAAACCAAATGGATAAACAAGCACAACGTATTGAAGAAGAAGTTCCTGGCGCAACCGTGGAACGTGTAGATCAAGGTATCGTTGTGACATTTGATGAAAATAGTGGTGTTCATTTTGCCACAGAAAAATACAATATTAACGCACAATCGCGAGAAAATTTAGATAAATTAGCTGGCGTATTTAAAGAATATCCAGATACTAACCTTTTAATTGTTGGTCATACAGATAGTAACGGTAATGATGCGTATAATATGACCCTATCTAAAAATAGAGCTATGGCTGTAACAGATTATTTAAGAGATGTTAAAGGCATTAGCAGTTCTCGTTTAACCACACATTGGTTTGGAGAAGAGCAACCTATAGTTGATAATTCAACACCTGAAGGTCGCGCCAAAAACAGACGTGTAAACATTGCTATTGTTCCTAACGAGGAAATGGTGAATCAAGCACAACAACAATCAGGAAATTAAAAACACCTATTATGAAAAAACACATTGTAGCCTTTGCTGTTTTAGCACTCCTATTTTCTGTGAGCTGCAAATCAGACAAACAAGAAAACACAGAATCAACAGAAGTTGAAATAACCGAAAATGAAACGAAACCAGATATGCATACCAGTCAAAATTCATTGGACTGGAAAGGCACGTATGTTGGAACATTACCTTGTGCCGATTGCGAAGGTATTAAAACAACGATTCGATTAAATGAAGACATGTCTTACGAGGCAGTTATGGATTATTTAGGCAAAAAAGATGGTGTCTTTGAAACCCGTGGATACTACAAATGGGAAGATAATGGTCAAAATATTTTGCTGTCTGACGATAATGAAACCAAATTTAAAGTGGGTGAAAACAAACTCATCCAATTAGATAAATCTGGCGAAGTTGTAACAGGCGAATTGGCAGAATTTTACGTACTGCAAAAACAGGATATGAATAACACTGGTGAAATAGCATTTACTGATACCAAATGGAAATTAGTGAAATTAATGGGTCAAGATATTACCGATTCTGAAGCATTTATTTCATTTGCAACCGATGAAAATAAAGTTTTTGGATATGCCGGTTGCAATAATTTTAATGGATCTTTTGAAGTAGCCAATAAATTACAGTTGAAACTGTCTAAAATGGCTACTACCATGAAATCGTGTCCCGAAGAAGATATGAAGATTGAGCAGAAATTTTTAGAGGTTTTAAATACCGTAGATAATTTTTCCTTAAGCGGAAATACCATGACATTAAACAAGGCAAAAATGGCACCTTTAGCAGTATTTGAAGCTGTAGAATAGTCCATTACATTATTATAAATGAAAAACCTCGCAGACTATGTACTGCGAGGTTTTTTTAGTAATTTACAGCACTGAAAAAACGGCGTTACGTATCACGAATCGGTAACGTTTCAAATACTATATATTATGTCATCGGAATTAAAATTGCATTGGAATACCGCTTATAATAAAGCCGATAATCAATTGGGTTGGTTTGAAGAAAATCCTGAACAAACCATGAAACTGGTTTTAAAAACACAACTTCCCAAAGATGCCAGAATTCTTAATGTTGGCGCAGGAACAACCACCTTAATCGATGCGCTTTTGGATGTCGACTATACAAACCTTATTGTAAATGACTTGAGTAATCAAGCACTTGAAAAACTGCAAACACGCATTAAAAACTCACATAATTATAATTTGAATTGTGTGGTTGATGATTTAACAAATCCTAAAAAATTAAACCAATTAGAACCCATAGATTTATGGATAGATCGTGCTGTGTTACATTTCTTTCTTGCCGAAAAGGACCAACAAGCATATTTCAATCTCATTAAGCAAATAGTTGCTAAAAATGGGTTTGTCCTCATTGCCGTTTTTGCAACTAATGGCGCTGAAAAATGCTGCGGACTGGATTTAAAACGCTATAACACCAGCATGCTTCAAGACGAATTAGGTTCGGATTTTGAACTTATTTCCAGCTTCAATCACACCTTTATAAATCCGTTTGGTGGCGAACGCCCTTATATTTACACTTTATTTAAACGACTTACATGCAATTAGTATCCTATATTATTACCCATACCCAATTACCAGGAACATCAGTAAAAAATACGGTTGAATTATTAAACGATGGAAGCACGATTCCGTTTATTTCGCGCTACCGAAAAGAACGCACCGGAAATTTAGATGAAGTTCAAATTGGTGACATCGTTAAATACAAGGAGCAGTTTGAAACGCTAGAAAAACGAAAAATCACTATTTTAAAAGCATTAGAAGATCAAGATGTTTTAAGCGCTGAATTGAGACAAAAAATAGAAGCCACTCAAGATATTACCACATTAGAAGACATCTATTTACCATTTAAAAAAAGTAGAAAAACTAAAGCTGAAACGGCCAGAAAGAACGGCTTGGAACCTTTGGCTAAAATAATCATGAGTCAGAATGCTTCAGATGTTGACTCCATTGCTCATAAATATATAAAAGGCGATATTTCTTCTGCTGAAGACGCTTTGGAAGGTGCCAGACATATTATCTCGGAATGGATTAACGAACGAACCGATGTTAGAAATAATATCCGACAGCAATTAGAACGTTTTGCGATAATTTCTACCAAGGTGGTAAAATCTAAAAAAGATGATGAAGCAGCACAGAAATTTCGTGATTATTTTGAATGGGAAGAATCGTTAAGCCGTATTCCATCACATAGATTACTCGCCATTCTTCGTGCCGAAAAGGAAGGATTTATAAAAGCAAAAATCACTATTGATGACGAAAAAGCCTTATTTAAAATTGAAGATCGCATAATTAAATCCAGAAACGCATGCGCATCTCAAATTCAATTAGCCATCCAAGATGCTTACAAACGCTTATTATTTCCGTCCTTAAGTAATGAAGCTCTTCAAAATGCCAAAGAAAAAGCCGATGCTTCCGCTATTACTGTATTTGCCAAAAACTTAAAACAATTATTACTAGGTTCGCCACTAGGTGAAAAACGTGTTTTAGCCATTGATCCTGGTTTCAGAACAGGTTGCAAAATTGTGTGTCTAGACGCGCAAGGCAATTTAAAACACAACGAAACCATTTATCCGCATCCGCCAAAAAGTGATGCCATTGGTGCCATGAAAAAAATAAGCTCCCTTGCGGAAGCTTATCAAATTGAAGCTATTGCCATTGGTAATGGAACAGCATCTCGGGAAACCGAAGCACTCATTAGAAAAGTCCATTTTAAAAACGACATTCAAGTATTTGTAGTGAGTGAAGCTGGAGCGAGTATTTATTCCGCTTCAAAAATTGCGCGTGAGGAATTTCCAAATTATGATGTTACCGTTCGTGGTTCTGTTTCTATTGGAAGACGTTTGCAAGATCCACTTGCCGAACTTGTGAAAATTGATGCCAAATCTATTGGCGTGGGTCAATATCAGCATGATGTAGACCAAACAAAACTCCAAAGTGAATTGGATACGGTTGTGGAAAGTTGTGTGAATGCGGTTGGTGTAAATATTAATACGGCTAGTACATCATTATTAAGTTATGTCTCTGGAATTGGCCCGAAATTAGCCGAAAATATTGTTAATTACAGAACAGAACATGGTGTTTTTAAATCGCGAAATGCCATCAAAAAAGTGCCGCGTTTAGGCGATAAAGCTTTTGAACAAGGTGCTGCTTTTTTAAGAATAAAGGAATCTAAAAATCCGTTAGACGATTCTGCAGTACATCCTGAAAGTTATACCATTGTTGAAAAAATGGCTAAAGATTTAGGCAAACCTATTTCCGAATTAATTGGGAATTCTACAGTGCTTCAAAAACTGAATTTACCAGATTATTGTTCAGATTCTGTAGGCTTACCAACACTTCAAGATATTATTAAAGAATTAGAAAAACCCGGTTTGGACATTCGTGAGCAAGCCAAAGTATTTACATTCAACCAAAACATTAAATCCATTACAGACTTACAGGAAGGGCAACTGCTTCCAGGCATTGTAAACAACATCACCAATTTTGGGGCTTTTGTAGATGTGGGCATCAAGGAAAGCGGGTTAATCCATGTTTCTAATTTATCGGATAGTTTTGTAAGCGATGTGAATGCACATGTTAGCTTGCATCAACAAGTTATTGTTAAAGTATTGGAAGTGGATGTACCCCGAAAACGCATTCAATTAAAACTACATAAATAATTAGCCGTTTAATTGATCTTGCAAAGCATTTCTGGATTCACTACCATAAATACCATCAACAAAAATATGGGAATCGGTTTGGAATTTAATGAGGGCTTGTTCTGTTTTTGGTCCGAAAACACCATCGGCATGACCGTTTAAATAATCTAATTTTATTAGGATTTTCTGAAGCACTTTTACGTTTTCATTACTATCACCTTTTCGCAAATAACCTGTTGGGATAGTTAGTGATTCATCAATCGCGTCCGTCAGACTTCTGAATTCCAAAATACGATCCAAGGGAAAGGTTTGAATATTCACTTCATCATTTTGATTTCCACCCAAGCAGTAAATAGATTTTCCACTTTTGGTATAACCCAAAAAGAAACCAACATGACCGAATATACCATTAATATCGGTTCGCCAAAACACGACAATATCACCAGGTTGTGGCCAATCGGTTTTATTACCAATTTTAAGCCAGCTTCTAGCCATAGCACTATTAGATCTTGGTAAATTGGCTTGAAGCGCCACCCAATTTGCAAAAATACTGCACCAAGCTACTTCGTCATTTCCGAACTTTAAACCCGTTGTTTCTTGATATTCTAAAATGCGATCGTTGTGGGCATTTTCGCCTTTAATTTCTTTCTGCCCCAATTCACCAAAGGCAATTTTTAATGTTTCTCCTAACATAATGTATTGTTTATAATGAATAAATACGCTATCAATCAATATGTTATAACAGGAAGTATTAAATATACACAAAATAACAACATGTTTATAAAAAGCTTTTTTAGGCATGTATTCCTACAAAAAGCCGCTTAAAACTATTACATTGCTGCTTTCAAATTAATTCAAAAATTGCATGCTTCAAATTGCCTTCCATCCTATTTACAAACATCCATTACCAGAAAGGCATCGGTTTCCCATGTTGAAGTATGAGTTGCTTCCCAGGCAATTACTTCATGAAGGAACGTGTACAAATGCCAATTTCTTCAAACCTGAAATTCCCGATGATTCCCATATTTTACGTGTGCATACCGAAGCATATTATCATGATTTATTGAACCTGACATTAGATGCAAAAGCCATCCGGAAAATTGGATTTCCATTAAGTGATGCATTAGTAAAGCGCGAAGTTATGATTGCCGATGGCACCATAAAAGCGAGCGAATTTGCTCTAAAACATGGCATTGCCATGAATATTGCTGGCGGAACGCATCATGCATATACCAATCGAGGCGAAGGATTTTGCATGTTAAATGACCAAGCCATTGGCGCTCGTTATCTTCAAGAAAGGAAGTTAGCAACTAAAATTCTAATCGTAGATCTAGATGTGCATCAAGGCAATGGAACGGCCCAGATTTTTCAGAATGATCCCTCGGTTTTTACATTTTCTATGCACGGAAAAAGCAATTACCCCTTTAAAAAGGAAGCAAGTGATTTGGATATTGCTTTAGAAACGAATACGACAGATGATACCTATCTAACAATTCTAAAAGAAACGCTACCCAAACTAATAGCTTCAGAAAAACCAGATTTCATCTACTATTTATGTGGTGTAGATGTAATAGCTTCCGATAAATTAGGGAAATTAGCCCTTACTATTGCAGGTTGTAAAGAACGTGATCGGTTTGTATTACTGACTTGCCATGACCTGAACATTCCTGTTATGTGTAGTATGGGTGGTGGTTATTCGCCAGATATAAAAACCATTATTGAAGCACATGCTAACACCTTTCGTTTGGCACAACAAATTTATTTTTAATACAAAATTCGCCTGTTTTTCATTCAAACTCAAATAAGGGATAATATAGTATAATAAATAGCCTATTTAATATCATAATAATCACGCATGAGGCGCTACTTTTGCAGCTTGTTAAATCATAAGGTTTTAAGATTATGAAAAAAGCTAGAATCGCCCTTGTTATAGGCATAATTTGTATTTCTGTTTTCCCTGTTTTGGTTAAATTAAATTTAACACCAGGTGTTATTTCGGCATTTTACCGCATGGCATTTTCGTTTGTGCTATTAGTACCATTTGTTTTATGGAAAAAGCAGTTTAAACTTCCCAATGTAAAAATGGGACTTTTAGCTGTACTCTGCGGTATTGTTTTTGGGAGCGATGTGGCCGTTTGGAATATTGCTATTCAGGAATCTACAGCAACACAAGCGTCGTTGTTAACAAACTTATCCCCAGTTTGGGTTGGTGTTTTAGCCTTGTTTTTTCTGAAAGATAAACCACGAGGCAATTTTTGGATTGGCACATTAGTGGCGGTTTTTGGCATGATGTTATTAGTCGGTTTTTCAACGTTTAGAAACTTGGATTTCGATTTAGCCTTTAGTTTCGGTATTCTTTCGGGTGTTTTGTATGCGTTCTACATGCTAATTAGTAAAGAAGTATTAAAACAATTAAACGTATTAACCTTTATGACCATTAGCCTTGGCGCATCATCCGTATTTTTAGGGTTTTTAAGCTACGGATTAAACGAACCCTTTTCCGGATTCTCCAATATGGGTTGGTTTGTATTGGTTTTGCAAGCCGTTATCTGTCAGCTAGCTGCCTGGTTGCTCATTAGTTTTGCCACTAAAAAAATGCGTGCTACACGGGTTTCTGTCAGTTTATTAGGACAAGGAATTTTGGCGTCTATTTTAGCTTGGTTGTTTTTAGATGAAACTATCACCTTGCAAATGGTATTAGGTGGATTCGTTTTACTTTTTGGCATCCGATTGACATTTTACGAAAAACAAATTCATAAAAATTTACTGCCAAAACGTTTCATAAAACAGTCCGTATAACGTCATAGAAAATAAGTATTTTAGAGCCAGTTTATAACTATTTTAGAAAAACGTATGAATTGGATTTTATTAATTATTGCTGGTTTATTTGAAGTGGCATTCGCGGCCTGTTTAGGAAAATTTAAGGAAACCTCTGGAAGCTTGGCCACCTATTGGTTTATAGGTTTTCTGGTGTGTTTAACCATTAGCATGGTACTTTTGGTAAAAGCCACACAAAGTTTACCTATTGGAACCGCTTATGCCGTTTGGACAGGCATTGGAGCTGTAGGAACCGTTTTAGTTGGCATCTTTATTTTTAAAGAACCTGCAGATTTTTGGCGTTTATTTTTTATAACCACTTTAATCGTTTCCATTGTTGGGTTAAAATTTGTTACCAACTAAACGGGGTCAAAATAGCTACTTATTTAGGAGTATTATAACTTTAACTCCTCAAGAAATTATGTAACTTTACTTAAAAGCATAAATTATGGTATCAAAAAACATTGAAAACGCATTAAACGAACAAATTCGTGTAGAAGCAGAATCGTCTCAAATATATTTAGCCATGGCCTGTTGGGCGGAAGTAAAAGGCCTTGAAGGTGTGGCAAACTTTATGTACAGCCAATCTCAAGAAGAGCGCGACCACATGTTAAAACTTATAAAATTTGTGAATGAACGTGGCGGACATGCCCATGTTTCGGAATTAAAAGCGCCAAATGTCACCTTTAAATCCTTCCAAGAAATGTTTGAAAAACTCTATGAACACGAAGTATATGTTTCAGAAAGCATAAATGAGTTAGTACATATTAGTTTACAGGAAAAAGATTACGCCACTCACAATTTCTTACAGTGGTATGTAGGCGAGCAAATTGAAGAAGAAGCTATGGCACGCACCATTTTAGATAAAATAAATTTAATAGGAAACGATAAAGGCGGATTGTATTTATTTGATCGTGATATTGAACAATTAACCATTAGTTCAGCAGCCTCAACGGGAACTGTTTAATTTTAACAGATAATTTTATTTAGAATCAATAAAAATAATTAATTTTGTCTTATCATCTACAAATGAATCCATTGTGGGCAAAAAGAAAGACAAGAAAAAACAGAAAAAGGCTTTAAAAGCGTTACGCGAAGCAGGTATCATTTCTGCGGAAAAGAAAGTAAAAAGCAAATGCTGTGAAAAATATTTAAAAAGCGAAAAAAAACGATGTGGCAAATGTCCGTGTTTTGATTTGCTTCAAAAAGTTGCATAAAAAAAGCCGCGAAGGTCATTCGCGGCTTTTCTTTTTTTATGGCAATTATTACTTGCCAAACATCAGCAATTCGTTGCATAACACTTCGGTAATGTAATGCTTCTTACCATCTTTATCATCCCAAGATCGGTTGGTTAATTTGCCTTCTATAGCAATTTCTTGTCCTTTGGTTACATACGCCTCAACCACTTTTACCAAGCCATTTTTTACTATCACATTATGCCAGTAGGTACGTTCTACTTTTTCGCCATTTTGGTCTTTATAGCTATCGTCTGTAGCTAATGAAAATTTAGCCATTTTATTACCGTCTTCAAAACTGATGATTTCTGGATCTTGTCCAAGTCTTCCAATTAACTGTACTTTGTTTCTTAACGTATTCATAAGATAAGGTTTTAATTATGTTGAAAATCATTAGGTCAAATCAACAGGACAAAGATGCAACCCCTTGCAAGTATTAGTCGGTAGTTACCTATTTAAATTCGTTTGTAAATGTTTGTAGTCGTTTGGAAATGGGTAATTTTGAATTTAAGTGTATATTTATACTTATGTAACACGTTAGCATTAATACTGAAAAAAACCAATGAGTAACAATACAAATCCAGAAGTTAATGCTGGAGTTCACGCCAATGTTGGAATGGATTTCCAAAAAAATTGCACAATTTACTTATTTCTTGAAAACTATCATTCCTTAAAAAATCAACGGTATTTCATAATACTTGAACATTTAGAAGATATTGTTTTTGGTTTTTTAAATCGCGATGAACTAATAAAGATTGAGACTTATCAAGCAAAAAAATCAACCTCAAAATGGTCTATAAGCGGTGTGCTTGAAATTGTGAAAAAAATCACGGAAACAAGCCAAGCCATTCTGAACGACCCTCATCCTAAAAGTAATAATTTTTTACAAGAAAATTTTTTTGCAACAAACAATACAATTGAGTTGAAATGCAAGGTCGACAAACAAAATTATACTTGTACAGTTAATGAAACAAATGAATTAAACACATATTCATCTATAGATAAGGAAATAAAAAATAAGCTTGAACAAGGGAATAAAAATATAAGTTTTACGACAGAAAACATTAAGAATCTCGATACCCTAACATTTCGATTTATTGACTTGGGCAGAAATACCAAATCACAGTTAAATCAATTAAATGGAATGTTTGTCTCAACTTTTGGAGACAGTATAGTTGACCATAAAGCTGCTCTTGAAACATTTTATTTTGCACTTGAAAAAATTGAGAGAGAATTCAATCAGAAAAATATTGCTGTCTTAAACGATAATAAAAAAAGAATTGAATCCAGCGAAATCGCCTCAATAATAAATATTCTTACAAATAAAAAATTAGCCTATGACTTTTGGCGTGAAAAAGGAGAAGAAATCTGTGAAGAATTAAATATAAGTATTTTCGACGCCAAGACCTTTGAACTTCACTATGAAAATAGCTTTGACAAGTTTAAAGATATTAATGAAAGTGAGCATCAAAAAATCTATGATTATATTAAAAATAATCAAGGAATATTTCAAACACATTCAACAGACAGAGCTTGTATTTCAAGTTTTCTTTCATCTTTTAAAAGAGAAAAGTCCTCTACTCTATTAGAGCTACAATTGAAAGCAGCAATAGCAGCAGCCTATATCGAAATTAAAAATATACTATGAAAATAACTTTAGACATAAATAGTATTCTCATTTACAGCGAGGAGAATAATAAAATATTTCATTGCACATTTGAAGATAAATTAAATGTTATTTATGGAAAAAATACTGCTGGTAAAAGCACTTTAATTCAGCTTTTACTTTATGCTTTTGGAATAAATGACAATAAAATGAAACTTGCAGAAATCTTGTCAGAAGAAATTTTTGTAAGACTCGATTGTTCAATAAAAAAAGGCAATAGTGTTAATTCAATCGTTTTTATTAGACAAGATGAAACATTGACGATTCAGGATTCTAATGGCAAAATAATTAGATTTAACGGTATCAGTAGCGATAATTCAGCAGAACACGTAAAATTGAAAAAATATTTCAATTCTTTGTTCAGTTTTGATTTGCAATTAGAGTCAAATAGTGGAATTTCTGACGCCCCAATTGAGACAATTTTTCTTCCCTATTATGTTTCTCAAGAAGTCGGTTGGGTCTATTTGAGAAAATCGTTTAGTAACTTAAACTTTTATAAAAACTTCAAAGAGGATTTTTTAGATTACTATTTAGGCATCGAAAATGTTGTAGATAGAGCGGAAAAAAGAAAAATAGAAAAGGAAATTAATAAACTTCAGGAACAAATTAGATTTTACACGGAAGTTGAAAAGGACAATCCAGACTTACAATTAGCTAATATTCTTAACGATACTCTTAAAGGTAAAGCCAATGAGTTTATTTCTAATATATCTTTAACAAAAGACAAATTATTAGATTTAGAAAATACTTATGTCAATGATTCAAATAAACTTACTTATTTCACCCAAAGATTATCCGTTGTTAGAAAAGTAAAACGGAATCACAAGTCCCAAGAACCAGGAATAGACAATTGTCCAACTTGCACCCAGATTTTGCCAACTTCAATCGAAGAGGTTTACTCATTTCTTCAAGAAGAGAATGATACCGAATCTATTGAGAAAGAATTAAAAGAAAAAATTAAAAAGTTTCAGTCACGCCTGAATTCTCTAAATAAGAAAATAGAAGAGAATAGAACCGAAATAAAAAGAACATATAACACTTTCAGCAAATTTACAGACAACAAAGTAACTCTCGAAAACTATATTGAAAATCGAGCTAATATACAGTTGTATGATAATTTAACTAAACAAATCGGACAATTAACGATTGATTTGAATCTTGAGAGAGAAAAATTAAAAGACTACAAAACAGATGAAGAAATATTGTTTGAGAGAGAAAAGAAAACAAAAATTTTCAAAGACAAATATTTTACTTACAATAGCCAACTCGGATTACCTTCTTTAGAAGATGAGCGCTTTTATAGGTTATATGATATTTCATCGTTTCCTTTTCAGGGTGTTCAATTGCATTTAGCAGTTTTGAGTTATCATTTTGCCTTTAACGATATACTAACTAAATCTACAGATATTCATAGATTGCCTTTCATCCTCGATAGTGTATTCAAAGAAGATATTGAGGGCGGAAATAAAGAGAGAATTTTAAAATTTATAAATTCAAATTTCCCAAAAGATACACAAACTATACTGTCAATTGCCGATGATAAAAATATCGACTCACTAATTGGAAAATATAAATCAGAAATCTTTAAAGATAATGCTCATATGATTTGTATTGGTAATGGAACTGAAGAAAGAGCACTTTTAAGTGACTACGATAATTCTCATAAAGAGCTTATTGAAAACACCTTTAGGATATTAGAAACCGTATAAAGTACTAATGCTAACAACGTATATAACTCATAGCTTGGCAGTTGTATAATCAAAGTTAAAGCATATTTGCAAAATCTGGCTTGTGCTTAATCCGAAAATAATCGCTAATTTACACGCTACGAGCCATATACAAAACCGTTGGCATTCATACCCAAAAAACTCGAAAACTGAATAATAAATGTCGGAAATAAATCAAATCCAAAGAGCTGCAATTGGTTGGAAAGTATTAACAGATATTGCAAATACTGAAAACAAATTAATACGTTATGGAGAACTTGGAGATAAAATTGGAATTCATCATAGACCTGTAAGATTTGTACTTGGAGTTATACAAGATTATTGTTTGGAACATCAACTTCCACCTTTGACAATTCTTGTTGTTAACGAAAGTGGAGAGCCTGGAAACGGATTTATAGCTTGGGATATAGAAAATAAAGAGGAAGCTTTTGAACGTGTTTATAATTACAATTGGAAAAATTTAGAGAATCCTTTTTCTTATGCTTTAAATGGAATTACTGAATCCGAAATAATAAATGAACTTTTAGATGAACCAGATAACTCTAAAGATGTTTATGGGAAAATTATAGTTAGAGGAATTGCTCAACAAATATTTAGAAAAGCATTATTGAAAGCTTATGACAAAAAATGTGCATTTTGTGAATTTAGCTTTGAAAAAACTCTTCAAGCATCACATATAATTCCTTGGTCGAAATCAACGAAAAGTGAAAGATTAGATGTAAGAAATGGAATTCTTCTTTGTGCAAATCATCATAGTTTATTTGACCAAAGGAAAATTATTGTTAATTCAGAATATGAAATTATTTACGATGACCCAACTGGAAAAAACAAACATTCTGAATATGATAAAATACTAACAATAGATTTACATAAAAAAAGAATGAAATTACCGAAAAATGAAAATCACAAACCTAATTTAGGTTATTTGAATAAACATAAGTTAGGATTTGAATAAAGTACGAAATGCCAACAAAGTAATGAAGTAAAAAAACCTGTCTGCAGACAGGCAGGCAAGTAAAAACGCATTAACGTTTCACTAAAGTACTTCTATACGTATCCTCATATATTAATCCTGATTTTGCACTAGCAAAAGCCTGTTTTAACGGCTTATTACATACTGCAATTAATGCTAATTTTGGTTTTCCTAGAACAACTATGCGCTCATAAATTTCGCTATCTTTGTTATCTACCAAACAAGACATCCCTTATGATTTTCATAGACAATGAAGGCCACACCAACCCAAAACTAAACCTAGCTTTAGAAGAATATGCCTTAAGGCATTTTGATACTTCCACAGATTATTTGCTGTTTTACATTAACGAGCCATCCATTATTATTGGAAGAAACCAAAATACCTTGGAGGAAATTAACCAGGAATATATAGATGATAACAACATCCATGTAGTACGTCGTGTTTCTGGTGGTGGCGCGGTTTATCATGATTTAGGAAATTTAAACTTTAGTTTTATTACCAATCATGATGGAAAACGTATAAGCAACTTTAAAAAATTTACCGCACCCGTTATTCGGGTTTTAAATAATATCGGCGTTTCGGCTGAACTCAAAGGCCGAAATGATATTTTGGTAAACGAGAAGAAAATTTCTGGAACTGCGCAGTTTTCAACGGGAAAACGAATGATTAGTCATGGTACGCTTTTATTTGACACAGATATGAGTGAAGTAACAAAAGCGCTTCAAGTAAAAATGAGCAAAATAGAATCTAAAGGTCATAAATCGGTAAGAAGTCGCGTGGCTAATATTAGCGAATTTTTAGAAACACCTATCAGCATGGCCGATTTTAAAAAGCAATTACTTGTTGGATTATATGAAGCCAGTGAACCTTTTGAAACCTACAAATTAACGGAAGCGGAATGGCAAGCGGTTCATAGACTGAAAGCCGAGAAATACGATTTATGGGATTGGAATTTTGGACGATCGCCTAAATCTAATATTCAAAAAAACAAACGTTTTCCGGTTGGTGAAATTGATTTGCGCATTTTTGTTGAAAAAGGCCATATTTCAGAATTAAAAATATTTGGCGATTTCTTTGGTAGAAAACCCGTTTCAGATATTGAAAGCTTACTTATTGGTGTGCCTTATGATAAAGTTGAAATCACAAAGGCATTAAAAAACTTGTCTGTTAAAGAATATTTTGGCGATTTAGAAAAAACGGAGTTTTTAAATCTCATTTATGGGAATGATTAATGCTATAAGCCATCACAATAAAGTGCTACCTTTACACCCATGGCAAAACTTTTAAGCTATTTATATCCTATTACCAAAAGAGTAAAATCGGAAATTAACGGCACGTTAGAAATTACTTGGTACAACGGAAAAAAACATTTAAACTCTAAAAACGCCAACTATTCGTATGGTTCATTACAGCGCATTTTAAAGTTTGGTTTGCAGAAACTAGACCTTAAAAATGTGAATTCCATTCTTGTTTTAGGCCTTGGTGGCGGCAGTGTTATTGAAACACTGAAAACCGATTTTAATTACCAAAATCAAATTACAGCTGTAGATATTGATCCACAAATAATAGCCATTGCGAAGAATGAATTTCAGATTGAAACTTCTAAAAAATTAAATATTATATGTGATGATGCACTGCATTATATTGAAAACACACCAGATACGTTCGATCTCATCATCATCGATTTATTTATAGACCTCACGGTTCCCGAACAATTTCTAGATCTATCATTTTGGGAGACCACTCTAAAACGCAAATCGGCAAGTGGTTCCATTTTATTTAATGCCTCGTTAGACAAAGAGCTTTCTCAAAACCTAGAGCATATTATTAGTTATTTAAAATCGCATATCTACCAAGTGGATGTTTACAAAAAAGTGAATCAAACAAATACGGTGGTTATTGGAAAAGCTTTGTAATGGCTTCTTAAAGAATAATTTATATATTTAAGCAATAACTTGGCTATTCATTCTACTTAAAAATGAAATAAGTTGAAAGTTTAGTCAAAAAGTAATTTCAAAAATCAGCAGTATGCAAAAACAATGTCCAGAATGTGGTGATAAAATTGTTGGCCGAATTGATAAAAAATTCTGTAGTGATGCCTGTAGAAATTCGTTTAATAATCGCGTGAATAAAGACTCTAAAAACCTGATTAGAAATACCAATAACCGTTTACGTAAAAACTACCGCATTCTGGAAGAGCTGAATCCAGAGCAAAAAACCAAATCATCCAGAGCGAAACTCATTGAAAAAGGTTTCGATTTTAATTATTTCACCAGTATCTACACAACCAAAGCTGGTACGGTTTATTATTTTGTTTATGATCAAGGCTACTTGCCTTTAGAAGGCGATTATTATGCCTTGGTGAAACGGGAAGGCTAACTTTACAACCTTAACGAGCACATTATCAATAATTTAAGAAAATTTTAACTTTTATCCCATTATATGATTAATGTCATGTTTTAGGTTAATCCACTCTTTTATTTTTGCATAGAAGACTAAAAGGTCTTTTTAACCAATTAACGACTAATCATATGCTATCAAAAAAACAAGCACGCGCGTTTTTCTTGGGAGGAACTGTGGTAACATTCTTAATATTTATAGGATTAACCATTTTCTCCTTAAGCAAAGGGCAAGATCAAACCAACCATGAAGGCATTACCGAACCAGTAATTCACGGCAAAGTTTTATGGGAAGAAAACAATTGTATGGGTTGCCATACTATTTTAGGTGAAGGTGCCTACTACGCTCCCGAATTAACAAAAGTACTAGACCGCAGAGGCGAAGGTTATGTTAAAGCCGTTTTAATGTCGCCAGTTCCGTGGAATCCCAACGGAAGACAAATGGTTGCCTATGGGTTCACCGCCGAGGAAGCTGAAGATTTAATAGCCTTTTTTGATTGGATAGGCGGTATAGATTTGAATGGTTTTGATACCGTTATATCCCCTCTAGCTAAAGACAGAATTGAAAGAAAGAAAAAAAACAACTAACCCAGAATTACACTTTTAAACACGTTGATACTATATAACATGTTTACTAGGTATTACTTCTGGCTTCTAACATAATAAAACTAAACCAATGAAATATAAATCTCAAAAAGTAGCCTACTGGTTTTTTGCCTTTTCCATGCTACTCCTCGTTTTACAAATCACCTACGGGTTCATTATGGGTTTTGCTCGTATTGGATTTGATGGTCTTCACGAATTCATCCCCTTTAACACAGCAAGAGCTGTACATACCAACCTTTTGGTCGTTTGGTTGCTTTCTGGTTTTATGGGCGCTGCCTATTATATTATCCCTGAAGAAGCACAACGCGAATTAGTTAGTGTTAAATGGGCTTATGTTCAATTAATTTCACTTGCCGTTGTTGGTGTTACTGCAGTAGTTGGCTACCATTTTAACTGGTGGGAAGGTCGTAAATTTTTAGAAATACCCAGACAATTAGATTATTTAGTTGTAGCAAACGTATTACTGTTTTTAGGAATCATTTTAGCCACGCTTTTTAAAGGAAAACGCAAAACCACAACAGCGCTCGTTCTCACCATGGGCTTGGTTTTTGCTGCTTTACTCTATATTCCAGGCATGTTGCCTTTTGATAGTCAAGTAACCGATTCTTTTTTCAGATGGTGGGTTGTTCATTTATGGGTTGAAGGTGTTTGGGAGTTAATTATGGGCGGTATTCTATCCTTCTTATTAATAAAACTTACGGGTGTGGATAGAGAGGTTATTGAAAAATGGCTATATGTTATTGTTGGTTTAACCTTTTTATCAGGAATTTTAGGAACAGGACATCACTACTATTATATTGGTGTAAATAAAATCTGGTTAATTGTAGGTGGTATTTTCTCTGCACTTGAACCTTTAGCATTCTTGGCCATGGCCTTATTTGCTGTAAATATGTACAGAAAAGGCGAAAAGAAACACCCTAATAAAATAGCACTCTTCTGGACTTTAGGCTCGGCTATTGTCTCTTTTGTAGGCGCTGGTTTATTAGGATTTGCCCATACGCTACCACAAACCAATTTATACACACATGGAACTTTAGTAACTGCCATGCATGCACACCTAGCTTTTTGGGGAGCCTACGCCATGATTGTTTTAGCCATTATAAGTTATGCCTTACCAAATATGACCGGTAGAAAGTTTTACGACAGCCCTATTGGACGTGCCGCTTTCTGGATGTCTAATGTAGGTATGGTAGGTATGACGGTTGCCTTTGGTGTTGCAGGTGTAGCTCAAGTATATTTGGAACGCAAATTTAAAATGGACTTTATGGAAGTACAAGCCGAAGTAAGCATTCACTTTGTTGTACTAATTTTATGTGCAATTTTATTTGCTACCGGAATTGGCATGTACATCTGGGAATTCTATAAACACGGATTACCAACAGATGATGCATTAGATTTAGAATCAGACTTATAACGCTTAATTGCAAGAAAAGGTCCTTTTAGCTATATAAAGACAATGAAGTTTCATTTGCTCATACCTGACATTCTATAGCTTCAAAACGCTTTAACTAAAGGGCCTTTTTTAAATTTCTTACAAACCATGAACAACGCGCTCATAACACCCGATATAAAACCTTCTATTTTGAAAACAGAAAATCAACATACAGCAACTACCATTCCATTTTATAAACCCATAGCAAAAGAGGTAGAAGTATTTGATCACGCTTATAAAAACAAAATTCCGGTATTATTAAAAGGGCCTACAGGAACAGGAAAAACACGTTTTGTAGATTTCATGACGCATCAATTAAACAAGAAACTAATTACTATTTCCTGTCATGAGGAAACGTCCTCCACCGATTTAATTGGTCGCTATATAATTCAAGGTTCCGAAACCGTTTGGATTGATGGTCCTCTTACTCAAGCAGTAAAAACAGGCGCTATTATTTATTTAGATGAAATTGCCGAAGCCAGACCCGATGTTATTGTAGCCATTCACTCGCTTACCGATCATAGAAAAGAACTCTATATTGATAAACTAGGCGAAACCATAAAGGCACATCCCGATTTTATGTTGGTCGCTTCCTTTAATCCTGGTTATCAAAAAGGCTTTAAGGAATTAAAACCATCCACCAGGCAACGTTTTATTGCCTTGGCTTTTAATTATCCAAATGAAAAAGACGAAGCGGAAATCTTAATCAATGAAACCCAAATTGATACGGCAACAGCTAAAAAACTAGTATATATTGCTACTAAAATTAGAAACCTAACAGAACTTGGTTTAACTGAAACCGTTTCAACACGTTTATTGGTTGATGCCGCCAAATTAATTCACACCGGTTTAGGAAAACGTCTAGCTGTTCGCGTAGCTGTAGTTGAACCTTTAACGGATGATCTTGAAATTACGGAAGCTTTAGCTGATTTATGCGATTTAATGATTTAAAAAACGAATCATGTTTGAACCTGATGAATATCTCTTTTCCAAAGTTGCCAAGTTTTTAAAGCGTCGTAAAAAAAATGCTCAAGAAACATTGGAACATGCGGTTAAACTAAAAGATATAAAGCAACGGCTCACTATTTTTTCTAGAGCAATTACCGGTCAAGCCATTGAGATTTTTGAAGCGGAACGTGAAGGTGGTTATAAAAACAATAGCTTCTTTTTACCGACACAATTTTCTGAATTTGCCACTTTTGAACAAAACACCAAATTCTATATTTTTCGAATTGTATATCTATCCATTCAAAAAAATCAGCATTTAAATTTTATGTCTGAAGATGAATTTACTTTGGAAGACGCTCGAGAAAAAGCCCAGGAAACTTCTAGTTTAGTTTTAAATGAGATGTTTCAACAATTTCCAATAACCAAGAAAATTCGTCAGGAATTAATTACCTTATACTTCAACAAATCAACCGAAAAAACCCCTGAAGATTTAAGTTTTATTTACGGAAAATGGATGAAAAATGATCCAGAAATCTTAAAGAAATCGGTGTTGAAAAATATTTCAGAACAGGTAAAAAAAGCCATAGACCACGAAATAAATACCATTTTAAAGGCGAATGCTGTCGAAGAAATTTCCACGTTAGAAATAGATAAAAAGCAACAGGAAGATTATGTGCTACTGCATAATTTTGAAAAAGCTGAAACAGCCGAAGAATGGGAAGGCGGCTGGAGAGATTTTGATGGGGATGATGATTTGGACGATCATGCAAACGCTTTGGAAGACCTCAACATGAAACATACCGTTCGTGTGGACGATCCCGTTCATTCCATTTATCAAGCAGAATTTATAGAAAACACCACCATTTCTGAAAGTACCGAATTAGACACAGAAGCGCCACATATTGCTTATGACGAATGGGACTATTCCAAGCGTGCCTATAAACCGAATTTCTGTAAAGTATACCCTAAAAAACAACTAGAAACAGATGCGGCATATTATAAAAAAACACTTCAAAAAAATGCGTCGACCTTAACAGGTTTGCGTAAAATGTTGACGTCTGTTAATAATAAATATCAGCAACAACGCCGTCAAACACAAGGTGACGATTTTGACTTAGATGCTATAACAGATTTATATGTGGATATAAATTCGGGACGCACACCTTCGGAAAAAATTTACCTATCAAAACGAAAAAAAGACAAAGATTTATCTATTTCAATCTTATTAGATGTCAGCTTATCTAGTGACGGATATGCTGGAGGCAATAAAGTAATTGATGTTGAAAAACAAGTTTCCATTATTTTCGGTGAAATTTTAAACGAATTTAATGTGGATTTCTCCATAGATTGTTTCTTTTCCAAAACAAGGAATTACGCAACCTACCTCACCTTAAAAGGTTTTGACGATAATTGGGACACGGCCAAACATAAAATTGGCGCGGTGGAACCTAGTGGATACACCAGAATTGGTACAGCTTTACGACATTCTGGCGCTTTGCTAGACGCTCGAGACACCAAAAACAAATGGGTTATTTTAATTTCCGATGGTAAACCAAATGACTACGATAAATACGAAGGCAGATATGGTATTCAGGACGTAAAACAAGCCTTACGCGAGTTGAATCAGCGTAACATTAATTCCTACGCCTTGGCAATTGAAGCGGAAGCCAAATATTATTTGCCGCAAATGTTTGGACAAAACCATTATCAAATATTAACAACACCTGTCGAGTTATTAGAATCGTTAGTAAAACTCCACGAAAAAATAAAACACCAAAGTTAGAATGAATTCATTTTTACCAGAAATAGAACAGTTAGAGCAAGGTCATCCCTTGCAAGTATACTATCAAGAAAGTGCTTTAATTCAAGATTTAATTTTAGAATTATATGATGTAAACGTTTCCGACGATTTTCAAAAGTACTTTAATATTTTTAATCAACTATCAACCATTGAAAAACGTTTTAAACGCAAAGAAAATCAGCTCTTTCCTTATTTAGAAAAACACCATTGGAATGGACCAAGTCAAGGCATGTGGTCATTTCATGATGTTTTAAGAGATCAAATTCGCTTATTAAACAGCCATAACGAAATAAAAGATGTCAAGAAGATTACTGAAAACCTACCTTATCTATTGGAAGGAATTAAACGGTTAATGCTTATTGAAGATCAAAATTTATTCCCCAATGCTAAACGCTTATTAAGCAAAGCAGATTGGGACGAATTTTATGAAGGTGATAAGGAAATTGGTTGGATGCTCAAAGAAAAGCCAGCGCCATTTCCTGCTAGAGAACCTAAATATATTCATCCTAGTGAAGATGTTACTGAACGCACCCAAAGCTTTTCATTAGAAAACACAACACACTATGATGAAGGTTATATGACTCCTGAACAAGTTAATTTATTGTTGAAGTTTTTACCCATAGACATTACTTATGTGGACGAAAATGACAAGGTAATATTTTACAACAGAGGTGAGGATCGCGTATTTGCTAGAAGTAAGGGAATTATTGGAAGAGAGGTCCGGTTTTGTCATCCACCAAAAAGTGTCGATATGGTTTTAAGAATCCTAGAAAAGTTTAAAGCTGGCAATAAGGATACTGCCGAATTTTGGTTCAATTTTAAAGGACAAATTATCCATATCCGATACTTTGCTATTCGCGATAAAAACCTCACCTACAAAGGTGTAATTGAGATGTCGCAGGATATCACTGAAATTCAGAAGTTAGAAGGACAAAAAAGACTATTAGATTGGGATTAAAAATTACAACATGAATCAACATACAACCAAACCGTCCGTATATTATCCGCCAGGAGGAATTTTAATGTGGATCATTATTTACCTCGAGCTCATTACCTTTGGTGGTGTACTAATTGCTATGGTTTTATTTAGTAAAGACGAACCAGACGTGTTCCATCAATCCAGATTATTATTAAACACCAGTTTTGGCACAATAAACACCTTGTTTTTATTGGTTAGTGGGTTTTTTATGGCGCTTTCAGTTAGTGCGCTGAAAGCTCAAAACATCCAAAAATCAAAATTATATTTAAAACTAACCATGCTTGGTGGCTTGCTGTTTTTAGGATTGAAAACAGTAGAATATATGGGGAAAATTGATGTAGGTTTAACCATGGATTACAACACCTTTTTCTCATTTTATTGGATGCTTACCTTATTTCATGTCATTCATGTACTCGTTGGATTGGTAATTTTAGCTTCAGTATTACGCACTATGATAAAAAAACCTGAAACACTTATTCTAGAAGATGTAGAAGCTAGTGCTACGTTTTGGCATATGTGTGACCTCATCTGGCTTTTATTATTTCCATTAATCTATTTAGTATTTTAATATGAAACAGAAATCGTTTTTTTACGTCCTAGTGGTATTACTTATTTTAACCGTTATATCTGCTGTTATATCCAACCTGGAACTGGGAAATGCTACTGAAATCATTATGATTTTAGCTGCTATTAAGTTTTTAATAGTTGCTTTTTATTTTATGGAACTTCGCAAAGCTCATGTATTATGGAAAACTTTACTAATTGGCTGCTTAACCCTTTTTACAGGCTTGGTTATCATTATTTAAGATGGTTCTTCTAAAATATCAAACGCTTTTAAGGAAATATAACGTCCTTTTAGTTTAATATCATCAACAAATTCGGCCAATGTTTTTTCTTCAAAATCTTTAAGTATTTTTTGTTTGAAGGCAGAAACTGTAAAATGCACTGGACATGGATTATCATCGCCACATTTAGAAAGCCCTAAAAAACATTGATTAAATTTATCATGCCCATCAATAACTTGTACAATATCCCAAACGGTTCGCTGTTTATTGGTTTCACTTAAATAAAAACCACCATGAGGACCTTTTACAGAGGTTACTAATTGATTCTTATTTAATTGCTGAAGCAGTTTGGCTAAAAATGGTTTTGGCACTTCCAGTTCCTCCGAAATAGTTTTGACACCAATTTTATGGTCTATATCAGAGCACATTCCTAAATACAGAATGGATCTAATAGCGTATTGACAGGCATTTGATAACACAGTTTTTTTTTCAAAGATATAAAAAAGATATTTTAGTCCTAATTTTTGCAAATGGCTCCAGATTTATGATTTATGTCATGATTTATAAATCTCATTACCCATAAATTTGCGTCTTGTATAACCTGTAAATACGTAAACACCTTGAACTTAAAAGAAAATATCCTACGTTTAAAAAAGGAGAAAAATGCGGTTATTTTAGCACATTATTATCAAATACCAGACATTCAGGATGTAGCTGATTATGTTGGTGATAGTTTAGGTTTATCACAAAAAGCTGCAGAAACAGATGCCGATATTATTGTTTTTGCTGGTGTGCATTTTATGGCAGAAACAGCAAAAATTTTAAACCCTAATAAAACGGTTGTTTTACCGGATTTAAATGCAGGTTGCTCCTTGGCAGATTCTTGTCCGCCAGATGCTTTTAAAGTTTTTAAGGAACAACATCCCAATCATAAAGTTATAACCTACATTAATTGTTCGGCTGAAATAAAAGCCATGAGTGATATTGTTTGCACCTCATCCAATGCGCTAAAAATAGTAGAATCTGTTCCAAAGGAAACACCTATTATTTTTGCACCAGATAAAAATTTAGGCCATTATATTAGTAAAGTGTCTGGTCGAGATTTAGTGCTTTGGGATGGCGCCTGTATTGTGCACGAAGCTTTTTCAATTGATAAACTTGTAAAGCTATATCAAGAAAATCCAGGGTCCAAAATTATTGCCCATCCAGAATCTGAAGCTCATATTTTAGATGCTGCCAATTATATTGGTTCTACAGCCGGAATGATTAATTATGTGAAGGCCCATCCACAAGGAAAATTTATCGTGGCTACCGAAGCTGGTATTCTGCATAAAATGCAACAAGAAGTGCCAGATGCCTTATTAATTCCAGCTCCTGCCGTAGAGGATAATACCTGCGCTTGTAGCGAATGCGCGTTTATGAAAGTAAATACACTGCAAAAATTATATGATTGCTTATTGAATGAATCACCGCAAATTGACGTTCCAGAAACCATAAGAAAACAGGCATTAATTCCTATTGAACGTATGCTGGAACTTTCAAAATAAAACCATGAAAACCGAATTATTAATTATTGGTTCGGGTGTTGCTGGCTTAACTTTAGCTGTAAAATATGCCGAGACGTTTCCGAAGAAAAACATCACAATTGTTACCAAAGGAACCGAAGACGAATCCAACACCAAATACGCACAAGGCGGTGTTGCCGTGGTATTGGATGACAAAACGGATTCGTTTCAAAAACACATTGAAGACACCTTAATTTCTGGCGATGGTTTATGCAATAAGGACATTGTAGATATGGTTATTACAGAAGGACCTAAACGCTTAAAAGAATTGATGGTTTGGGGCGCCCAATTTGATTTAGACTCAACTGGAAACCTAGATTTAGGCAAGGAAGGTGGTCATAGTGAATTTCGTGTGGTTCACTATAAAGATATTACAGGTTATGAAATTGAACGTGCGTTATTGGTACGTGCGCATCAACTTACCAATATTCAAATTTTACCACATCATTTTGCCATTGATGTAATAACCGAACATCAGCTAAATCAAAACGCATCATATACAACCTGTTTTGGTGCCTATGTATTAAATGAGAATAACAAGGAAATTATAACCATTCAAGCAGATAGTACGGTTTTGGCTGCAGGTGGCATTGGTCGCGTTTATGGCCACACAACCAACCCAAATATTGCCACAGGTGATGGTATTGCCATGGCATATCGAGCAAAAGCACGCATAAAAGATATGGAGTTTGTGCAGTTTCACCCAACGGCATTATACACAAAACAGGAAGGTTCTGCTTTTTTAATTTCAGAAGCCGTGAGAGGTTTTGGCGCCTATTTACGCACTAAAAATGGTGTTCGGTTTATGCTAAATTATGATGATCGTGCTGAACTAGCTTCCCGAGATATTGTTTCACAAAGCATAGATACGGAATTACATAAAACAGGTGATTCTTGCGTGTATCTAGATTGTACACATTTGGATTTAGATGGTTTTAAGAATCATTTTCCTAATATTTATAATACCTGTTTAGAAAACAATATTGATATCCGTAAAGATTGGATTCCAGTAGTTCCTGCTTCCCATTATGTTTGCGGTGGTATAGAAGTAGACCGAAATGGAAAAACGTCTATTACTAATTTATTTGCTTGTGGCGAATGCAGCCGAACCGGACTTCATGGCGCTAACAGACTAGCATCAAACTCACTTTTAGAAGCGTTAGTATATGCCCACAATATTTATAAATATCATGTTGATTTTCCCGTTTCGGGAAAAAAACTAGAGATTCCAGATTGGCAAGATCATGGCACCAACAATTTAAAGGATGGCGTTTTAATAGCAGACAATTTAAAAAAATTACAGACAGTAATGCGTGACTATGTAGGAATTGTAAGGAGTAATCAACGGCTACTGGAAGCCATTAGTTTATTGGATGCAATTTACACCGATTTAGACGCACTTTATAAAACATCACAAATTAGCACAGCTTTGTGCGAATTACGCAATATGGTAAATGTGGCACATTTAATTATCGGGCAATCTTTGGAACGAAAAGAGAATCGTGGTGGTTTTTATAATAAGGACAATGTGTAACTATTTCCAATTATGGCCTTTGAGCTTCATGGCTGCTTTTAAAATATCTTTCTGACTAATTTGCCCCACTAATTTACCTTCTTCAACAATAGGAAAACGCCTAATTTTAGAATCTAGAAACTTTTTGGCCGCTTCAAAAACATCCATATTTCCATCGATAGTTTCCACCTTTTTTATCATTCGTTTATCAACGGTATCTTGTTCAATTGGCATATTGTAATAATGACTTTCGCAAATTTGTTTTAAACAATCTCCTTCCGAAATAATACCAACTAACTCATTTTGTGAATTTACCACAGGACCACCTGAAATTTTATTTGAAATTAACAAATGGATTACTTCATCAACCGTTTGTTCGGGGTTAAACGTAATTAAATCGCGTGTCATGTAATCGCTAACTTTTAATTGCTGATTGTCTGTTGCGTTATGTTGCTGCTTTCGCGCACCTTGAAAACTTTTAATGCCCATATTTTTAGATATTTAGAACCTTGAATATAGGAAATTTAATACTATTTTCCTAAAGTTTAAGATTGCTCATATTTTATGTACTTTTATGTTTTCAAACTAACCGCACATCCTCATGTTAAAAAAATTACTCGCTTTAATTCTTATTGCTTTTGCCGTATACTGGAGTTTTTCAGTGTTATTACCTCAAAATATTTCAACATTAGATACTCCCGAAAACGAGTTTTCTACAGAACGTGCTTTGGTACACTTAAAAGAAATTAGTAAAGCTCCACATTACTTGGGAAATGCGGAGCATACACGCGTTAGAAATTACATCATCCAACAATTAGAAGCTTTAGGGTTAGAAACAGAAGTGCAGGAAGCGTTTTCAATCACGAAATGGGGTAATTTATCGAAACCAAAAAATATTATTGCACGATACAAAGGTGAAGAAAACGGCAAAGCCTTGTTATTACTCACCCATTATGACAGTCAACCACATTCCTCTTTTGGTGCTAGTGATGCCGGATCTGGCGTTGTTACAATTTTAGAAAGTCTTCGGGCATTTTTAAGTGAGAACAAACAACCTAAAAACGATATTATTATTGTTATTTCTGATGCGGAAGAATTAGGGTTGAATGGTGCTGATATTTTTGTAAATAAACATCCATGGGCAAAAGATGTTGGTTTGGTTCTAAATTTTGAAGCTCGTGGTTCTGGTGGACCAAGTTATATGCTTATTGAAACCAACCAAGGAAATGCAGAATTAATGAAGCATTTTGTAGCTGCTAACCCCGAATATCCGGTAGCCAATTCTTTGGCCTACAGTATTTATAAAATGTTACCAAATGACACAGATTTAACCCGTTTTCGGGAAGATGGAAATATTGATGGTTTCAATTTTGCATTTATAGACGATCATTTTGATTACCATACTGCTCTAGATACTTACGAACGTTTAGATAGAAATACTTTGGAACATCAAGGCAGTTATTTAATGCCGTTACTCCATTATTTTTCAGACGCCAATTTATCTTCAGTAAAAAGTAAGGAAGATTATATCTATTTTAATGTACCCCTTTTTAAGACGGTTATTTACCCGTTTTCATGGATTTTTCCAATGCTCATTTTAGGGTTTTTAGGATTTATAGCGCTCTTAATTTATGGTTTTAAACGCGAAGCATTTATAGGTTCTGAAATTGGTCGTGGTTTTGCAGCTTTCTTTTTAACCCTCCTTTCAGCCGGCGGAATAGGTTTTGGTTTATGGTTTGTAATAAAACTAATATACCCTCAATTTGCCGAGATGCTTCATGGCTTTACTTATAATGGCCATGTGTATATTTTTGCGTTTACATTTTTGGCTTTAGCTATTTGTTTTTGGGTCTATCATAAATTTCATAAACCAGAAAATACGGCTAGTTTATTTGTAGCACCTTTATTTTTCTGGCTGTTAATCTGTACGCTTGTGGCTTTTGTATTGCCAGGCGCAAGCTTTTTTATTCTTCCGGTTTTCTTCGGATTAATAACCTTGTTTATACTGATAAGACAGAAAAAACCAAACCTGATTTTAATGGCACTTTTAGGTTTTCCAGTCTTGACCATTATGGTGCCATTTATAAAAATGTTTCCTGTGGGACTCGGACTAAAAATCCTGTTTGTTTCCTGTATTTTGGTAGTTTTAATTTTTGGTATGTTGGTTTCTGTTTTTGGCTTTTTCAACCAAAAAAAACTATGGTCTTATGTGTTTTTAGGAGCAAGCATAATATGTTTAGCCATGGCCCATTTTAAATCTGATTTTTCAGAAGATAGACCTAGACCTAATAGTTTAAATTATGTTTTAGATAGTAATACCAATACAGCTGTTTGGGCCACTTATGATGATGCTTTAGATAGTTACACACAACCTTTTTTAACGGACTCACCCGATGATGCTTCACTATTAAATCAAAACACCATGGGCAGTAAATATAAATCGGGTTTTACTTTTACTAAAACAGCGCCTGTTAAAGCACTTGAAAATCCAGAAATAATAATTATTTCAGATACTATTATTGGTGCAAACCGAAATATCACACTTCAATTTAAATCCAATAGGCTTGCTGAACGCGTGGAAGTTTTTGCTGATAGTACAAATATTTTCAAGGATGCCATTATTAACGGTATTCCCGCTATAAAAGATAACGCATCTGCTCATGCTTTTGATGACCGATACAATAACAGATTATTTAGTTATTATGTATCCGAAAATGAACCGTTAAGTATGCAATTGGTGGTTCCGAAGAATCAAAAAACAACTTTACAGTTTTACGAAGCTACTTATGATTTACTAAGTAATAATCATTTTACAATTCCAAGCAGAACAAAAGCCATGATACCGAAACCATTTGTGCTAAACGATGCGGTTATTATTAAAAGTACAGTGACTATTAAATAATTAGTATTGTTTTAAGATATTGATTAAGTATTTTTTTTAGCTTTGAAACCTGTTAAACGACTATTTTTTATGAAGAAATTACTTATTGTTGCGTTATGTGTTTTAGGATTTCAAGCACATGCACAAACCAGTCAAGAATTGCTGAATCACTACCGTGAATATTACAAGCAAATGAAAATTCAGGGAGACTCCCAAGGTATTATAAACGGGTTAACGCATTTAATTTTGTTATCACCTTCAGAAGCACAAGCACATAAGGACACGTTAGCTATGGTATATATGAGCGAGGGCAACCATATACAAGCTTTAAATACCATAGGCATTGATAACAGTCCTACAGATTCTGATATTGCAATTGAGGTAAAAGCGGTTTCCTTAAAAGCCCTAAATGAACCAAATCGCGCACTTATTCATTTTGAAGAATTGTTTAAGCGCACGCCAGACCCTTCTATAGCTTATGAGCTGGCTGAACTTTATTTACAAACAAATAACTTGGAAAAATCTAACAGCTATATTGAATATGGTTTAACCAATTCAAAAGAAAATATGGGTAAAACATTTTATGAGAGTCAACAGCCTTATCAGGTTTCAATGAAGTCTGCATTTTTATATTTGAAAGCCTTATTAAAATTTAATGAAAACAAGGCAACTAATATAGATGCTGCAATTTCTATTTTAGATGAAGCCATCAAAACAGCACCCAATTTCAATTTAGCTATTTTAAGTAAAAATGCTTTATTAAATCAGAAAAAGGAAGCTAAACCAAAAGAATAGATTTCTTTTTTTAAACAACTAGTAGTTTTTAAAGCATCCATTTTATAATAAAAATGGATGCTTTTTTTTTGACTTAAAATCTACTGAAAGCCATAATATTACAAAGGCTTATTCTTGGAAATTAAGCCAATTATTTCTTTTTAATATATAAAATAAATAAACAGATAGCATTTTAAATTCTATTAAAAGCGTTTTAAATCTTTCCAAAATACACGTAAAAATTGATATTTTCGAAAAAACACTAATACGAATGTAAATACCTGATTAATAACTTTTTAACTTTTGTTTTTAGCTTTCAAATTTCGGGAAATACAAAAGTATGTTCCTTTATATATAGTATTACTATCCATAAATTTAAACTTTCAACTATCCGTAACATTTTAAAATAAATATTGTTTACAACATTTAAATAATTTTAAATCTGGTAGAAAAACTAAATACTAATCTAAACTAAAAACGATGAAAAAAATTACTTTTTATTTAATGATGCTGTTGAGCGTATCTGTTTTTTCTCAAATTGAAATTGTTGACAATTTCAATGGAGAATCAAATGGATCTACGCCATCCAATTGGCCTGGTTCAAACTTCCAATCCAACACAAATTTTATTTGTGACGGTTCTGGATTATCTGCTTGGAGCTTTTTAGCCGCGGGTACATCAGGAACATTATCATCAGCTAACTACCCAGCCATATCTAATGGCACAAACCTAACTGCTAATTTTAGCTTTAATGTTTTTGAACGTAACAGCCAGTTTCCTGGCGCACAAAATGTTGCTCCAACTGCGGGATGGGGAAGTTTGGTATTAGAATATACTACTGATGGTGGATCAACTTGGACAAATATTACAACTATTAACGATTCTAACTTTACTTTTATTGATGCCGCAACATGTCAAACGGCTAGCGTTTCAGTTGGAACCATAGCAAATGCGAGCGATTTTCAGGCACGTTTTGTTGCAGACATAGTTAATGTGGGAACTTTTAGAACTGTTGTTGTTTTAGATAATATTTCCATTACGCAAGAGTCAACGTCTATTCCAAATTGTGATGCTACACTTATTTCACCAGTTAACGGTTCAACATCTGCTGACACCGACATTAATTTAACGTGGTCTGCTGCAACTGGTTTAGCAACAGGTTACAAAGTATCGGTTGGCACAACTATGGGTGGATCTGAAATTGTTTCAGATGCTATGACAACTACAACCAATTACAACTTAACAGGTCTTGCTTATGAAACGGTGTATTATGTTAGAATTGTACCATATAACGCAATTGGTGACGCAATCTCATGTTCTGAAGAAAGCTTTACAACTCGTGCCGCACCAATTCCAGGAGCAACATGTTCAAGTCCAATAGTTGTTTCTAATTTTCCATATATTGAAGCTTTTGGAGACACAAACAATTTTGAAACCAATATTGATGTAAGTCCATGTAGTAATTCATACATGCGTGGAAAGGATGTTTTTTATGAGATAACACCAACTGAAGACATGTCCATAAATATTGATTTAGCTAGTATTACTAATAACGGTGCTAGTATTCATGTCGTTCAAGGATGTCCAGATGTTGCTACAGAATGTGTTGCTTATGTTGGAACATTTAATACTAGTGGTGGTGCTTTAAACTTATCTGAAGTTGTACTACTAGCTGGTAATACGTACTTTATTGTTTTAAGTAACTCAAGTAGTTCAAGAACGTATACATATAGCTTAATTATTCAAAAAAATTCATGTATCAATCCAACGTTCACATTAGCTAATGTGCCAGATTGTAATAATGATCAATTTTCAATTAATGTAGATGTTACTTATTTAAGTAGTGCAACGTCATTGACGTTGAGTGATGATAATGCTACAACTACAGATATTACAGGTATCTCTAATACAGGTGTTGTAAATATAGGGCCTTACCCAAGCGGAACAACAGTAAATGTAACATTAACTAATAGTACAGATACAAGTTGTTTATTTGAAGACGCTACTTTCTACAACTGTCCGCCAGAAAATGATGAATGCGCCATGGCTACAGAGCTTACTGTAAATACAGATGGAACGTGCACCACGTTAACTGTTGGTACCAATGTAGGTGCTACGGAATCTGTTACAGATCCGAGTTCTTGTTCTGGAAGCGGGACTAATGATGTTTGGTATTCATTTGTTGCAACTCATGAATCACTAATTTTAGAATATTATAATGTAACGCCTGTTGTTGGAACAGCCACAAGTTTAACGACAGAATTACTAGAAGGTAATTGTGGTAGTTTAACAAGTTTAGGTTGCTTTAATAGTAACACTTATATTGCTCTTAACAACTTAACAGTAAACGAAACCTATTATATTCGTAATAGAGCGGCATTTAATGGCAATGAAACAAACTTTGTAATTTGTTTAAAAACACCTCCTGCCCCACCAGTAAATGATGAGTGTTCTAGTGCCATTGTTTTAACAGCTTCTACAGATGATCAATGTAATAATGCAGTTAACGGAACTACAGTGGGAGCAACACGTTCAGCAGATTCTACATGTCCAGATACAGCATTTGCTAGCTACTCTGATGTATGGTATGTGCTTAATCCAGGTGCAGATGGTTTTTATGAGTTTAGCTTTACACTAAATTCTGGTGCCCCTTCATCCTATTATATTTACAGTGGAAGCTGTGGCTCATTAACCGACATTAGCAGTAACTGTAATAGTACTTCAAACCAAATATTAGATTTGGACAGTTCAGAAACGTATTATGTAATGGTAAAATCTAGCCAATCGGAAGCAGGTGCTGATTTTGATTTATGTGTGTATGCATTACCTCCAGCAGTAGCTAACAGCGATTGTTCAGGTGCCATTGCACTTATAGAGTCTCCAAATGATCAAGGTAGTAATACCATTTCTAGCAATTTAGATAATGCGTACCCTTCAACTGAAGCCTGTAATACAAACAACGAATCAGTTTGGTATACGTTTACACCAACATATACAGGTATGTATAACTTCGACTTTACTAGAGTATCTGGGAGCGCTAGTTACACAGTTTATAATACCGACAACTGTTCTCAAGCATCTACTTCAGGTTATGTTACTGGTTTTAGTAGCTGTTTTAACTCTGGAGATAAAACTGCAGAATTGGTAGCTGGTACAACATACCTAATTGTTGTACATGCAAATAGCCCTGCATCCTTTGAATTGTTTGCATATCCAGATCCATCTTTAAGTGTTGATACTAATACATTTGAAACGTTTAAATACTATCCAAATCCTGTTGTTAATACCTTAACAATTGAATCTGGAAACACCATTTCAAATGTTAGAATCTTTAACATAGTCGGACAACAGGTTCAAGTTACAGCACCAAACAACTTAAAAACAAGTATAAATATGAATGCATTAGAGGATGGTGTTTACTTTGTAACCGTAACTATCAACGATGCTGAAAAAACCTTTAAGGTTATTAAGAAATAGTTTTTAACAAGGCTATACATAGATTAATAGTAGCAGAAATTTGGGTGGCATTTAATTATGTTGCCCATTTTTTATTCCCAAAAACACTGAAAATTTCAAGAGATATAAGTATATATCGATTATTGTTATGCATTAAGTAAATACGTTTTAATTAGAGCTAAAGCGTATAAACCGTTACATTAATTAGATTATGAAAACCACAGACTTTTCAGGACATGATTATTATGAAATCCATTATACCGAAGTTATATAATTACCGATTATAAGAGCGTATCTCGTTTTTAAATATAGGCTCGTATAGTTATCATCCTTATGTAAACGTAGATTTTTCTCAAAGAAAAAGCAGTCTAAAAATAGACTGCTTTTTTGTTTTCTGTAGTGTATGTTTGGTATTGTTTTACCAAATTCTTACGCGTTGTTCTGGCGCAATATACATACTGTCTCCCGCTTTAATATTAAATGCTTCATAAAAAGCATCTATATTTAATAAAGGTTGCACCGCACGATTCATTCCTGGCGAATGTGGATCTGTTTTAATACGTGTTTTTAACGCATCGTCCCGCATTTTAGTTCTCCATACAGTTGCCCAACTCATAAAGAAACGTTGCTCTGCTGTAAAGCCATCAATATCTGCTGGTCTGCCGTTTTCCTTAAAACTTAATTGTAAGGCATCATAAGCTGCTAGAACACCACCTAAATCACCAATATTTTCACCCAAAGTGAATTTTCCATTAATAGTAACATCTGGTAATACTTCAATCGCGCTGTACTGATCGGCTAATTGGTTTCCTAAAGATTCAAACTGCTTTAAATCTTCATCTGTCCACCAGTTATTTAAGTTTCCATCTTTATCGTAACGCGATCCAGAATCGTCAAAACTATGCGATATTTCATGTCCAATAACAGCACCTATTCCACCGTAATTTACAGCGTCATCCGCTTTATAATTATAGAAAGGTGGTTGTAAAATAGCTGCTGGAAACACAATTTCGTTATAAGCCGGATTAAAATAGGCATTTACAACCTGTGGCGCCATATACCATTCACTTTTATCAACTGGCTTCCCTAATTTATCAATATCCTTTTTAAAATTCCAAGCACGTGCATTTAAGGAGTTCTGTAAATATGACCCACCTTCATCAACACCTTTAATTTCTAATGCTGAATAGTCTTTCCACTTATCTGGATATGCAATTTTAATGGATGTTGCTTGTAGTTTTTCAATTGCTTTTTTCTTGGTTTCTGGACTCATCCATTCCAAATTATTAATGCGATTTTCAAAAGCTAAAATTACATTAGCAATCATTTTCTCTGCTTTGGCTTTAGCCTCTGGCGGAAACATTTTATCAACATATAGTTTCCCTAAAGCTTCACCTACTGTTCCATTTAAGGATCCTAAAGCACGCTCATCACGTGGACGTTGCTTTTTGGCACCATTTAATTCACGACCATAAAACTCCCAACTCGCAGTTTCTAGTTCCGTACTTAATTGTCCAGCAGCCCCATTAAAGGCATCCCATCGCAGGTATGCTTTCCAATCGTCTACATTATTTTCAGCTAAAACTTCCTGCAAGCGGGTAAAATAATTTAAGTCTCCAATAATAACGGTATCTAATTCTTTGACACCTATTCCGTTTAAAAAGTTTTTCCAATTAACGGCTGGTACCATTTTTTGTACTTGTTCAATAGATCTTGGATTGTAACGCTTTCTAGCGTCACGTCTATCCACTTTATCCATTTTAGCTTCTGCTAAACGTGTTTCAAACGCTAATATTTGCTTGGCTTCTGCATTTGCATCCGCTTCGGTTTCCCCTAAATATTGTAACATTCTAGTAATATGTGCCACATATTTTTCACGTTTTTCTTTAGAATCTGCATCATCTTTTACATAATAATCACGGTCTGGCAAACCCGTACTTCCTCCGCCTAAATAAGCAACGTTTCTATTGCTGTCTTTTGGATCTGAACTTACACCAAAACCATATAATCCACCACCTCCAAGTGGTTCCATCTCGATCATATAATCCTGTAAATCATCAATATTTTCAATGGCATCAATTTTGGCTAAATAAGGCTTTATTGGCTCTAAACCTTGCTCATTTCTACCAACGGTATCCATTATAGTTTGATATAAAAATACGGCCTTCTCCTGATCGGAACCCGGAAGCACCTGTATCTTATCTATATCCTTATCATCAGACATGGCAGCTTCCAAAATACTTAAGGCATCAGCGTCTGTTTTTTTTCGTAGTTCATTAAAACTTCCCCATGTAGATTGGTCGTCTGGAATTTCGGTTGTCTTTAACCAAGTACCATTTACATAGTTAAAAAAGTCGTCATTTGGTTTAACATTGGTATCCATATATTCCAAATTAATCCCCGGAATGGATTCCGTTTCCACAAGCGCGGTTTCTTCTTTAGCCTCATTCTTACAAGCCATTAAACCCATAAAGGCGGCTGCACTCAATAATGATGCTTTTTTTAAGTTTGAATTCATAAGTTTTGTGTTTATTTTAATGTACCAATTTACTACTATTTGATTTTGTTGTTTGTAAACAAACATATATTAACAAAATATTAATAAAATAAGACTAGAGCTAATAGGGTTTCTGAATGCGTTGCGATTCTTTTTCTATCTGCTTATTCATTTGAAGATTTAAATTTGAAAAAGCAACTAATAATTCTTTTACGGTTTCTAAAATAGCTTCTTTAGTTGGCGCCGATAAATTAATAACACCTTCCAATTTGAACATTTTAGTTTCCACAGCTATCACACGTGAGAGAATTAGTGGTGACGCTATAGCATCTGGAATCGTAGACTTTAGCTCATTATTTAAAGTTGCTACAATTTGTTGGTTGGCTTTAAAAAATGACAAATTTCCAGATTTCACATCTAAGATAACGTTACTTAACTCATCATATTTCGTCCAAGCGCTAATGGCTTTTTCCACTTTAGGATCAGCAATATAATCCGTGTATTTTAAAGCTTCTACATCCGCTTTTGTTACTAACTCACTGATAGCTTTTTCATTAGACAACTGACTTGTTTCAGAATCTGTATTCTGACAAGAAAAAAAGCACAAAACAAGTATTAAACCAATGTTCCTCATATTTTTTTATAACTCGAATTACAAATATATTGTATTCGTGGGTTTTAGCTATCAATTATAATAATACTTTATTTTCTAGACATTATTTTAAGTTAAATTTATCATTTCATCAGTAAATTCTTGTTATTTTTGAGTGATTTTTTAAAAAACTACTTAATGAAATCTAAAATTTTAATTATTGGAGCTTGTGGGCAAATAGGCTCAGAGCTAACCTACAAATTACGAGAAATTCATGGGCATGATAACGTAATTGCTAGCGATATAAGCTATGGAAATTTAGATATTGTTAACTCTGGTATTTTTGAAATTTTAGACGCTCAAGATTCAACGAGCCTCAAAGTTTGTATTGAAAAATATGAAATAAACACGGTGTACCTTATGGCTGCCATGCTAAGTGCTACTGGCGAAAAATTCCCGATGAAGGCATGGGATTTAAACATGAGCACACTATTTAACGTGTTAGATTTAGCTAAAAACGGACAAATAAAAAAAATATTCTGGCCCTCCAGTATTGCTGTTTTTGGACCTACTACACCTAAAAAAGAAACACCACAGTATACCATAATGGAGCCTTCAACGGTATATGGCATTACCAAACAGGTGGGAGAACGTTGGTGCGAATATTACTTTAATAAATATGGCGTAGATGTTAGAAGTATTCGCTATCCGGGAATTATTAGCTGGAAAACACTACCTGGAGGCGGAACAACAGATTATGCCGTAGATATTTATCACAAAGCCCTTGCGGACAATCATTTCAATTGCTTCCTCTCCGAAAATACAGAACTTCCTATGATGTATATGGAGGATGCTATTAAGGCAACCATCCAAATTATGGAAGCACCTGCTAGCCATATTCATATTCGTTCATCATATAACTTGGCTGCTATTAGTTTCACACCTAAAGACATGGTGCACTCTATTAAAAAAGAATTGAGTGGTTTTACCATAGAATATAATCCAGATTTTCGTCAAGAAATTGCTGATTCATGGCCAAACACTATTGATGATAGCCATGCACGTAAGGATTGGAACTGGGAACACCAGTTTTCTTTAGATGATATTACCAAAGACATGCTTGCTAATTTAGCAGAGAAAGTTAAGTCCTAAATTAAGATTGTAACCTCCTATTTATTCCCATTACTAAAAATACGTATTTCATCGTATACTTTTTATGTTGAAGTTTTGCTATTTTAGCCGCATAACTAACACATAAATTAATCATTATGAATAAATTACTATTAATTGCATTTCTTGTTTCATCCTCTTTAGTTTTTTCACAAAAAGCGAAAGTCACTAAAGGCGATTGGTCCGATTTAAAAGGCATCACAGAATACAATGTGGTCTTTGATTATTCCAATTTAGAAATTCCAAAATTCGATTCGGAAGAAGAATTTCTAAAAGACAAAATGGCCAAAAGAGAAGAAAAAGAGCCTGGTTCAGGAGAAAAGTTTAAAGAGTCTTGGCTTTCGGATCGCGAAGAATTTTATGAGCCACGGTTTATTGAAACTTTTAATGATCGTTACAAAGATAATTCAGTAAAAGTTGACAAAGATTTAGAAAGTGCTGAATACACCATGAAAATACACACAACCATGATTTATCCTGGTTACAATGTTGGCGTAGTTAGACATAACTCTAAAATTGAAGTTACTTTAAGTGTTTATAAAAATGACAGTCCAGAAAACATTATTTTCTCTGCAGATTATACGAAAATCCAAGGCCAAGGAAATGGTGGTTTCGATTTTAATTCGGGACAACGTATTGCAGATGCCTATATTATATTTGCTAGAGCATTAACAAAACACATGTACAAAAACACAAAATAATTAAAAGGTTAGGATTTATCCTAACCACTAAAACACCTTAAAAAGCGTTTCTAAACAGAAGCGCTTTTTTCATTTTCCATATTAATTAAATGCGCTAATGTTTTTACTATTCGGTTGTGTTTAGTAACAAACGGATTTGTTTTATCCCAAACATAGCCTGCTAAAACAGCACAAATTTGTCGTTTTACTTCAGGATTTTCAGGTCTGTGGAAAAATAGGGTTTGTAAATTTCCCGTATACCATTCTTTCACATAAGTGGCAAAAACATCCACACCAGATTTAATATAATTAGCATAGTCTTCTTCCCAATCAACTGGTTCACCTTTTAATTGCTTACTAATTAATTTGGCAGATTTTAAAGCTGATTCTGTAGCAAACGTAACACCAGAAGAAAACACAGGGTCTAAAAATTCCGCACTATTTCCAGTTAACACAAATCCATTACCATAAAATTTTGTAACCGCTTTGGAGTAGTTTCTAATACTTTTTGGCTCAAATAATAATGGTGCATCTTTAAAACGCTCATAATAGTAATCAGATTGTTTGAACATGGTTTTTAAACGCTCGGAGGTGTCACCTTCAAATGAATCTATAAATTCATTTTTTCCAACAAAGCCTAAACTTGTATCCCCATTGGAAAACGGAATCACCCAAAACCAGGTGTCTTTATCTAGAACATCAAAAGTAATTAAAGTCCCTTCTTCGCCTTCTGGTCTATTTACATCCTTAACATGACCGAAAATTGAAGAATGCTCTGGAATACTGGATGGTTTATCTAAATCTAACAATCGTGGTAAAACCCGACCGTATCCACTAGAATCTACAATAAATTTAGCCTCTACTTGATATGGATTTCCATCGGCATCATGAATAGTTGTGGTAGATGTGCCGTTATCCGCAATGTCAACCGCTACAACTTCATGTTCAAATGAAATAGTAACACCCATTTTTTCAACTTCTTTAGCTAAAATAGTATCAAATTCCGCTCGTGGCACTTGCCAAGTCCAATCCCATCCTTCAGAGTGTTTATCACTAAAATCAAAATTACAAACAATGTCATCTCGTAAAAATCGAGCACCGCGTTTTATTTCAAAATTCGCCGCTTTTAAAGCTTTTAGCAAGCCTACTTCTTCAAAATGCTCCATACATCTTGGCAGTAAACTTTCCCCTATAACAAACCTTGGAAATGTTGTTTTTTCTACTACTTTCACATTCAATCCTTGCTGATGTAAATAAGCTGAAGCCACACAACCGGAAGGTCCTGCACCAATAACCAAAACATCTACTTTCATATCACTTGTTCCCATAGTAGTATTAATTCATTAATTATTATAAATTTGCAATCCAAAATAACTACTTTAGTAGTAATTATTTATACAAATTTATCGAAAAAAAACATTATATCATAGATGCTTGAATTTAAAGGAAAATTAGGAATAGAGGATTTTTATAAAGTAATTTTTAAAAATGAACCTATTCAAATAGACAAAGCAGTTCTGGAAACAGTAGAAAATAGCTTCAATTTTTTAAAAGAGTTTTCCGAAAACAAAGTCATATATGGTGTCAATACAGGTTTTGGACCTATGGCACAATATAAAATTGAAGATTCAGAGCGTATTCAATTACAATATAATTTAATTCGCAGTCATGCGTCAGGAACTGGACAGCCTATTGCTCCTATGTACGTAAAAGCAGCTATGCTTGCCCGTTTAAACACCTTATCATTAGGACATTCTGGAGTTCATGTTTCGGTTATAAAACTCATGGCAGAATTAATAAACCGTAATATTACACCATTAATTTATGAACATGGTGGTGTTGGTGCTAGTGGAGATTTAGTACAATTAGCACATTTAGCACTGGTTTTAATTGGAGAAGGTGAAGTGTTTTACAAAGGCGAACGCAAAGACACAAAAGATGTTTTTAAAAGTGAAAATTTAAAACCTATTTCTGTCGAGTTGCGTGAAGGCTTAGCCTTAATGAACGGAACCTCTGTTATGACAGGTATTGGTATTGTAAACACGCTTTATTCACGTCAATTATTAGGGTGGATGACTAGTAGTTCGGCTGCTATAAATGAAATAGTAAAAGCTTATGACGATCATTTATCATTTGAGTTAAACCAATCTAAACGACATGTTGGACAACGGCAAATTGCTGAAAGTATGCGAGAGCATTTACAGGACAGCAAACTAACACGAAAAAGAGAGCATCATTTATACAGTAAAAATGCCGATGTTTCTGTGTTTAAGGAAAAAGTGCAAGAATATTATTCGCTACGTTGTGTACCACAAATTCTAGGTCCAGTTTTAGACACACTTAATTCAGTTGAAAATATTTTAATAGAAGAAGTAAATTCAGCAAACGATAATCCCATTGTAGATGTTGAAAAGAAACATGTGTATCACGGCGGAAATTTTCATGGCGATTATGTATCCTTAGAAATGGATAAGCTTAAAATTGTGGTAGCTAAAATGAGCATGTTATCTGAACGTCAGTTAAATTACCTTTTAAATGCAAGACTAAATGATATGCTTCCGCCTTTTGTAAATTTAGGTAAGCTTGGTTTAAATTTTGGAATGCAAGGGGTTCAGTTTACGGCTACATCTACGACTGCCGAAAACCAAATGCTATCAAACCCCATGTATGTTCATAGTATTCCAAATAATAATGACAATCAGGACATTGTTAGTATGGGAACCAATTCAGCTTTAATTACTAAAAAAGTTATTGAAAACGCCTACGAAGTAATTGCTATTGAGCTGATAACCATTGTTCAAGCCATAGAGTTTCTTGAGGTTCAAGATAGTATTTCCTCAAAAACCAGAAAGATGTATGAAGCCATTCGTGAGCTAGTCCCTGTTTTTAAAGAAGACGTTATTATGTATCCGTATGTTAACCTTGTCAAAGATTTTATCACTAATAATAAAACATAAAGCAATTTTATTATAAAACGAGCATGTTAAAAGCCGCATTGTCTCAAAAAAAAGACTAACAGCAAATAACATGTGACATTTAAAAATCATTAAAAACAAAGACATGAAAACAACAGCACTCGTTATCGGCCTACTTTTTTTAGGTATTTTTAGTCATGCTCAACAATTAGCATTAGCTAATGAAAAAGGCGACTTTGGTTATATTACAAAAACTGGAACTTGGCAAATTAAGCCCCAATTTAAAGTAGCAAAAAACTTTTCTGATGATTTAGCCGAAGCCTCTTTAGATAAAAAAACTTGGGGTTTTATTAATCGAAAAGGAGAATGGGTTATCCAACCACAATTTGACAAAACTAAAGCGTTCAACTCTGGAATAGCCGTTGTTTTAAAAGATAAAAACTGGATGTACATCAACAAAAAAGGCGAACAAGTTTTACAAGACGTTTCTACTGATAAGGTTTACGATTTCGAAAATGGGTATGCTATTTTCAGAAAAGAATCTGGTGTTGGATTTATAAATACCAAAGGAGAAATAGTCGTAGAACCAAAATTCACCAAAGCTTTTAATTTTGAAAATGGTTCCGCCAAAGTATTAGAAAATGATAAATGGGGGCTAATTGATGCTACCGGAAAATATGTGGTTAAAACAGAATATGATGGTGTTAGCAATGAATATAATGGTCAAATTGTAGCTAATATTGGCGAACGCTACGGACTTATTATTAATGGTGAGTTTAAAGAAGTTTCTGGCGCCGAAAAAATTTGGGATTTTTCAAATAATAAAGAAAACACCTATGCAAAAAAGGATGGCAAAATAGGTTTCATTAACACAAAAGGAGAATGGATTATAGAGCCAAAATTTGATAAAGCGCGTGCGTTCTCAAATGGACTAGCCCCCGTTAACGAAGGTAAAAAATGGGGATATATTAACACCTCTGGCGAGATTATTATTCCGTTTCAATATAAAGATGCTGAAATTTTTAGCGCAAGTGGTTTAGCGCCTGTTACAACAGGTAAAGAATGGGGTTTTATCAATAAAAAAGGGGATTTAGTAATTCCTGAAGACTATGAAATTACAGCTGGTGGGTTTTCAATTTTTTCAAAAAACAACCCAAAAGGCTTTATTGATGGTCTTGCTCGTGTTAAAAAGAAAAAATCTTGGACATACCTAACAACAAAAGGCGAGCCGTTAAATAACTTATGGTTCGAAAATTTAGAATTATTTTACTAGTTTGAAAACACAAACTAACAATAGCCTGAAAAATACAAATACATGAAATGTGCTTTAATTACTGGTGGTTCTCGAGGAATTGGAAAAGCAATTTGCAAACAACTTGCAGAAGATTCGGATTACCATATTTTAATAAATTATAACAGTAACAAAACAGCTGCATTGGAAACCAAAGCAGACATTGAGTCTCTAGGTAAAACAGCTGAAATAATCCAATTTAATGTTACAGATGCCAATCAAGTAAAGTCTGCTTTAGATACATGGCAAGAACAAAATAAAGACGCCATAATTGAAGTTATTGTTAACAATGCCGGAATTACAAAAGATGGTTTATTTATGTGGATGCCTCCCGAAGATTGGCAAGATGTGATAAATACGTCCTTAAACGGATTTTATAATGTAACCAACCATTTAATTCAAAAACTGTTGCGTAATCGCTATGGTCGGATAATCAATGTCGCTTCAGTTTCTGGTGTTAAAGGTACAGCTGGGCAAACCAATTATTCGGCAGCAAAAGGCGCCTTAGTAGCTGCTACCAAAGCATTGGCTCAAGAAGTTGCTAAACGAAATATTACTGTAAATGCAGTAGCACCTGGTTTTATAAAATCGGATATGACAGCCAATTTAGATGAAAAAGAATTAAAGGGCATGATTCCTGTAAATCGTTTTGGCGAACCGGAAGAAGTAGCTTATGCCGTATCCTTTTTAGCATCAAAACGCGCATCGTATATAACCGGTGAAGTTATTAATATTAATGGAGGGATTTACTCTTAAACGTTTTATAAAATGAGAAGAGTTGTAATTTCTGGAATGGGTATTTATTCCTGCATAGGCGAAAATTTAGAAGCTGTAAAAAAATCATTGTATAAGGGTGAATCTGGAATTATAGCTGACAATGAACGTCTAGAATTTGGCTACCGTTCTCCATTAACTGGAATGGTAAAACAACCAAATTTAAAAAATTTATTATCGCGCAGACAGCGAATTAGTTTAGGCGAAGAAGGCGAATATGCCTACATAGCAACTCTGGAAGCGCTTGAAAATGCGAAAATAACACAAGATTTTTTAGACAAAAACGAGGTTGGAATTTTATATGGAAACGATAGCACAGCAAAATCTACTGTAGAAGCCGTTGATAAAATACGCGAAAAAAAAGACACGACTTTAGTTGGTTCTGGTGCTATTTTTCAAAGCATGAACTCGTCTGTAACCATGAATTTATCCACCATTTTTAAATTACGAGGTATAAATTTTACAATCAGTGCCGCTTGTGCTAGCGGATCTCATTCCATTGGAATGGCATATCAGCTAATAAAAAGTGGACTTCAAGACTATGTTATTTGCGGAGGCGCTCAAGAAATAAATGCCATTGCCATGGGAAGTTTTGATGGATTAGGTGTTTTTTCTGTAAATAGTGATCCCAAAAAAGCATCCTGCCCCTTTGATAAAAATCGGGATGGATTAGTTCCAAGTGGTGGGGCAGCAACACTTATTTTAGAAACCTATGAATCTGCTGTAAAACGCGGAGCTACTATATATGGCGAAATTATTGGCTATGGGTTTTCCTCCAATGGCGATCATATTTCAACACCAAACGTAGATGGTCCAGCACGTGCTATGAAAATGGCCATTAAACAAGCAGAAATTAAAGCATCAGACATTGAATATGTTAATGCTCATGCAACCTCAACACCTGTTGGCGATGCTAATGAAGCGTTAGCTATCCTTGAAGTTTTTGGTGAAAACGGACCCTATGTTAGTTCAACTAAATCCATGACAGGACATGAATGCTGGATGGCTGGTGCAAGTGAAGTTTTATATTCTATTTTAATGATGCAAAATGATTTTATTGCACCCAATATAAATTTGGAAGAACCGGATGAAGCTGCAAGTAAATTAAATTTAGTTAACAAAACGTTAAACAAAAAATTTGATGTATTTTTGTCTAATTCATTTGGATTTGGCGGAACAAATTCAGCTTTAATTATAAAAAAATAATTTTGTGGAAATGACTAAAGAAGTTATTATTGAAAAAATAAACGACTTTCTTATTGATGAGTTTGAAGTAGAAAGCGATGATATTTCTCCAGAAGCAAACCTTAAGAACACCCTAGAACTTGACAGCCTAGATTTTGTAGATTTAGTAGTTGCTGTCGAATCTAATTTTGGTGTAAAATTAATTGGTGAAGACTTTGTAAACGTTACAACACTTCAAGATTTTTATAATCTTATCGAACGAAAGTTAAGCTAAACCATATTACATTTTTATGGCTACAGAATGGCAGGGAAAATCAAGAGGAACCGTTCTTGGATATAAAATATACGTGTTTATTATGAAGCATTTAGGCATGGGAACTGCCTATCTTGTGCTTTATTTTGTAGCTGCCTATTTTTGTTTTTTTTCTAAAGATAGCACCAAAGCTATTTATTACTATTTTAAAAATCGTTTAAAATATTCGTCCTTTAAAAGCTATAGAAGCATCTTTAAAAGTTACTATGTCTTTGGACAAACGATTCTGGACAAAATTGCTATTTCATCTAATTTGAGTGATAAGTTTACCTATGAGTTTGATGGCGCAGAAACCATAACTGAAACCCTTAAAGAAAAAAAAGGTGGCATTTTAATTAGTGCTCATGTTGGTAATTTTGAAATATCTGAATACTTTTTTAATCAACTAGAAGACAATGCCTCCATTAGTTTATTAACAACCGATGTAGAGCATACAGCCATAAAAAATTATTTAGATAGTGTTCGTGAAAAATCAAGCATCAATCTGATTATTATAAAAAACGATTTATCACATATTTTTGAAGTCAATGCCGCATTAGCAAGAAATGAAATAGTATGTATCACTGGCGATCGCTACACAGAAGGAACCAAGCATTTAACAGAAACCTTATTAGGTGAACCTGCTAAATTTCCAGCAGGCCCTTTTATGCTAGCTTCCCGGTTAAATGTACCGGTGTTATTTGTTTATGTTATGAAAGAAACAAATAAGCATTATCACTTATATGCAAGACGCTCTCAAGCTAAACACCGTGATGCACAAGGACTTTTAAAAGAATTTACGGAAAGTGTTTCATGGATGTTACAAAAGTATCCGTTACAGTGGTTTAATTATTTTGATTTCTGGGATTCAAAAAACGCATAACATGAAACAGGTTTTAGTCATCTATTATTCGCAATCAGGCCAACTAACCGAGATTTTGAACAATATTGTTGAGCCCATGCAAAACAACGAAACGGCTTTCACCTATTTAAATATTGAAATGGAAGAAGCCTTTCCATTTCCTTGGAATAAAGAACAGTTTTTTGGCGTATTCCCGGAAACCTTTCGCCAAGAACCAAGATCTATAAAACCCATTCCAGATGCTATTTTAAATAAAAATTATGATTTAATTTTATTTGGATATTCAGTCTGGTATTTAACACCATCTTTACCAACCACGTCGTTTTTGGCTACTCCAGAAGCTAAAAAACTTTTTAATAACACACCTGTAATTACCGTTATTGGCTGTAGAAATATGTGGATTATGGCTCAAGAAAAAATAAAGCATAAGCTTCACGAGCTTCATGCCAATTTAGTTGGAAACATTGTTTTAGTAGATAGGCATATTAATCATATAAGTGTTATTACCATTGTTCAATGGATGTTTACGGGCGTCAAGAAACGCTTTTTAGGTATCTTTCCCAAACCTGGCGTGTCTCAAAAAGATATTGATGAAGTATCAAAATTTGGTAACATCATCGCAAAACATCTTGCCCAAAATGATTATAAAAAGCTTCAAAATAACTTATTACATATTGGAGCGGTAAAAATTAAACCCTTTCTAATAACTGTTGATAAACGTGCCAATGCTATATTCTCAAAATGGGCACACCTTATCACCACAAAAAGTGACAAAAACACATCTAAAAGACGGTTTTTTGTTAAAATGTTTAATTATTACTTATTAATTGCCATTTGGTTAATTTCACCACTAGTTTTTATCTTATTTTTGTTGACTTATTTACCTTTTTATAGCCAAATAAAAAAAGATAAAGTATATTACGCATCTGTTGCATTAAAAGAGAAGGAAGTTTAAAATGAAGGAAGTATACATTACTAAAATATCAAAATTTTTACCAAATCGTCCCATTAGTAATGATGAGATGGAAGATAAATTAGGAATTATCAACGGAAAAGCGTCCAAAGGACGTCGGATTGTTTTACGCAACAATCAAATTAAAACACGTTATTATGCATTAGATGATAACGGCAATGTAACACATAACAATGCGCAACTGGCCAAAGAAGCCATTATTAAACTTTTTGATGAAAATTTTAAATTTTCAGATATCGAGCTATTATCCTGTGGCACATCAAGCCCAGACCAAATATTACCGTCTCACGCTGCCATGGTTCATGGGTTTTTAAAGTGTGATAATGTTGAAATTAATTCACCTTCAGGCGCTTGTTGCTCTGGAATGAATGCTTTAAAATTTGGTTATCTATCCGTAAAATCTGGCCAGTCAAAAAATGCAATTGCATCTGGTTCAGAACGTATTTCCTCATGGATGAAAGGACATATTTTTGAGAATGAAATTAAACATTTGCAAGCCTTAGAGGACAATCCAATTCTAGCTTTTAATAAAGATTTTTTACGTTGGATGCTTTCTGATGGTGCAGGTGCCTTTTTATTAGAAAACCAACCAAATGGCGACACCCCTTTACGTATTGAATGGATGGAAGGTTATTCTTATGCACATGAATTAGAAGCTTGTATGTATGCTGGAGGTGATAAACTAGAGAACGGTTTTTTAAAGCCTTGGAGTGAATACAGCACAAGCGATTGGAGTGAAAAATCCTTGTTTGCCATTAAACAGGACGTTAAATTATTAAGTGCTAACATCCTTAAAAAAGGTGTTGACAGCCTAAAACGCGCCATAAACAAACACGATTTAAAACCTAGTGAAATAGATTACTATTTACCTCATATTTCATCTCATTATTTTAAGGATAAACTCTACCAAGAAATGGTAGATAATGATGTTGAAATCCCTTGGGAAAATTGGTTTATGAATTTAAGTAAAGTTGGTAATGTAGGTTCCGCATCTATATTCCTAATGTTAGAAGAATTAGCACAATCAGGAAAGCTTAAAAAAGGCGAAAAAATATTGCTTTCTGTTCCTGAAAGTTCTCGTTTCTCTTATGCTTATGCACTTTTAACCGTATGCTAAATAATGGCCACGCACGTTTTACCAGTTACTAATATTACGCATTTAATTCCGCAAAAGACACCGTTTGTAATGGTGGATACTTTAGTTGCTTTTTCTCCCGAAAATTTAGTGTCTAATTTTAAAATTTTAGAAAACAATATTTTTGCTGAAAACGGATATTTATCGGCACCTGGCTTGGTTGAAAACATGGCGCAATCTGTTGCATTACATACTGGATACGATTATTTTTTAAAAGGTGAAGCGGCACCAATTGGCTATATCGGCTCTATAAAATCTATTAAAATTCAACAGCTTCCTAAAATAAATGAAAATATTACAACTAAAGTTACCATCCTTCATGAATTTATGGGCGTCACTATGGTTGAAATCGAAGTGTTAAATGAAGCACACGAGATAATTGCCCAAAGTGAAATGAAAACCATTATTGCAAGCTAATGAGCCTTAGCCATCTAGATATCGCTAAATTTCTACCACATAGACCACCCTTTTTAATGGTGGACCATGTACTTTCTATTGATGATGAGCACGTATCAACTTCGTTCACGATAAAACCAGATTGCATTTTTAATGAAAACGGAGTTTTTAATGAAGCTGGCCTAGTAGAAAATGCCGCACAAACCTGTTCTTCTATTGTTGGGAAAAGCTTTTTTAATGAAGACGACATTGAAGGCAAAGGCACTAAACTCATAGGTTTTATTAGCGCTATCAAGAAAGTAAGCATAAAATCTTGCCCTAAAGTAGGTAGTAAAATTGTTACAAGTGCCACCTTAAGATCTCGCTTTGACACCGATGAATATAGCATTTGTACCATAAACTGTATTATTACATTAGAACATATAGAATTACTATCTTGTGAACTAAATTTAGTTATTCAAGAACTTAAATAACTTCGGCATGAAAAAAGATGAAGTTCCACAAGACTCTAGTAATTTAGAATCCGCCAAGCTTAAAGAATTATGCTATGCCGTTGATGAGGATGGCAACTATACAACCGTTAATAGTTCCGGTTGGGACCCAAAAACTATTGCATTAAATCAAGCTATCGAAGAAATTAATGCACGTATTGCAAATGCTAAAAATCGTGTGTTAAAAAAAGAAACGAGTCCTATTGAATATTATATGGAGTTTCATAAAATGGATCTTTCTATTTTAGCTAGTTATGTTGGTATGTGGTCTTGGCGAATAAAACGTCATTTTAAACCAACCGTTTTCAATAAACTTTCTGAAAAAACACTTCAAAAGTATGCCGATACATTTGATGTTTCTATGGAACAATTAAAAGATATTACCAAACATGGAAATTAATTTTACACATCATCAAACAGCTCATTGTGAAAACGGTGTAATTTCCAATTTAATGAAGCATCATGGCTTCCAAATTAGTGAACCTTTAGCCTTTGGTATCGGTTCAGGTTTACTTTATTGCTATATTCCGTTCTTAAAAGTGAATCATGCACCAGCTTTAACATACAGAGCCATGCCTGGTTTTATATTTAAGCGTTTTGCTAAACGTGTGGGTATTGAAATTAAACGTGAAAAGTTTAAAAATCCGCAAGATGCTAAGGCGCGATTAGATCAAAATTTAGAAAATAATAACCCAGTTGGTTTGCAAGTTGGTGTGTATAATTTGGTTTATTTTCCTGATGAATACCGCTTTCATTTTAATGCTCACAACTTAATTGTTTACGGAAAAGAACAGGACAGATATCTGATTAGTGACCCGGTTATGGAAACCGTAACAACCCTAACAGAAAATGAACTTGAAAAAGTGCGTTTCGCTAAAGGTCCTTTTGCGCCAAAAGGACATATGTACTATCCAATTGCCTTTCCTGAAAAATTAGACATTGAAAAAGCCATTATAAAAGGAATTAAACATACCTGTCGTGATATGTTGGCGCCTATGCCTGTTTTAGGAGTAAAAGGCATTCGCCATGTAGCCAAATTAATCCGCAAATGGCCTAAAAAGAAAGGTGTTAAAGTTGCCAACCATTATTTAGGGCAAGTGGTCCGTATGCAAGAAGAAATTGGAACAGGTGGTGGCGGATTTCGTTATATTTTTGCCGCGTTTTTACAAGAAGCAAGTGGTATTTTAAACAATCCTAAATTAGCCGATTTATCAAAAGAAATGACCGTTATTGGTGATTTATGGCGGGATTTTGCTTTAGATGCTTCCCGTATTTACAAAAACAGAAGTGCTAAAGAGGATGCTTACAACAATGTCGCTTCTCAACTGGAAACCATTGCAGATAAAGAAGAAGCATTCTTTAAAAAATTAAAAAAAGCCATTAAATAAGTGATAGATATTCAGCAAATTTCCAAAAAGTATAAAGGCGCCGATAATTATTCGGTGTCTAATTTCGACTTGACCATTGCTGAAAAAGAAATTTTTGGTTTGTTAGGACCAAATGGTGCAGGAAAAACGACTTTAATCTCTATTTTGTGTTCGCTCATTAAACCAACATCTGGTAGTTTTTCAATTGCAGGACTTACCTATCAGAAAAATAAAAATCAGCTCAAGCAAATTATCGGTATAGTGCCCCAAGAGTATGCTTTGTATCCATCTTTAACCGCTTTTGAAAATCTAAAATACTTTGGAAGTATGTACGGCTTAAAAGGAAAAAGCCTAGACACCAAAATTAATTTGGCTCTAGAGCATTTAGGTTTGCTACAATTTGCTCATAAAAAAATAGACACCTTTTCGGGTGGCATGAAACGACGGATTAATTTAATTGGTAGTGTGCTTCACAATCCAAAAGTCTTATTTTTAGATGAACCAACCGTTGGTGTTGATGTGCAATCAAAAAACGTAATTATCGCTTTTTTACAGGACCTTAATAAAAACGGTACGACAATTATTTACACATCCCATCACTTGAATGAAGCCGAAACGTTTTGTACACGTGTAGCCATTATTGATCACGGTAAATTGGTAGTAAAAGGAAAACCTCAAGAACTCATTACACAACATTTAGGTGCCAATAACCTAGAAGATGTTTTTATAAATATAACTGGAAAAGCCTTACGAGATCATGCATAAACTTTGGGCTTCCACATACAAGGAATTTTTATTACTTACCAGAGATTTTGGCGGTATAGCCATACTTTTTGTTATGCCTTTGATACTAATCATAACCATAACACTTATCCAGGACAGTACGTTTAAATCGGTTACCGACACACAAATACCCATTCTAGTCGTAGATAATGACCAAGGGAATGTTTCTGAAATTATACTAAAAGGTCTGAATGAATCTGGATCATTTCAGGTCATTACAGAAACGGATGAAAACACAGCACGCGATTTGGTTTTCAAAGGAAAGTACCAATTAGCCATTGTTATCCCTAAAGATTTGTCCGTAAGCCTATCCGAAAAGGTAAGCCAAAATGTCGATGGAATTATTGCTAAGTTTGGTTTAGAAGAAACTTCCGAAACCATGGAAGTTCCTGAAATTGAAAGCAAACAAGTTACCTTATACTTTGATCCAGCTACACAACTGACTTTTAAAAGTTCCGTTAAAAATGGCATTGACAAAATGATTTCAAAAATTGAAACCCAATCCATTTATAAAGCCTTTCAAGAACAAATTTCGGACGATCCAAACGACGTTATATTTGAAACCGATACCTTTATTACGTTTAAAGAAGTATTGCCCACGGATAATGATAAGGAAATGATACCAAACTCCGTGCAGCACAATGTACCTGCTTGGACATTATTTGCCATATTTTTCATCATAGTACCACTATCCATTAATATTGTTAAGGAAAAGAGTCAAGGTACGTTTGTACGTTTACGGACTAATCCAGTTTCATACGCGACAGTTTTAGGCGGTAAAACACTAGTATATTTAATAGTTTGCCTTATTCAATTTATTTTGATGCTCTTAGTTGGCATTTTCCTATTCCCAGCAATTGGTTTACCAACATTGGATATTTCCGGTAGAATCCCGTTATTGTTTGTAGTAGCCACATTTGCAGGATTGGCAGCTATTGGATTAGGATTACTATTAGGAACTATTGCCAAAACACAAGAACAATCAGCACCTTTTGGTGCAACCTTCGTGGTAATATTGGCTGCTCTTGGAGGCGTTTGGGTACCCGTTTTTGTTATGCCAAAAATTATGCAAACTTTATCGCATATTTCACCAATGAATTGGGGCTTAAATGCTTTTTACGACGTATTTTTACGAAATGGATCCTTTCTTGATATTTTACCAGAAATAAGCCTGTTGCTCTTGTTTTTTTTAGCAACAACTATAATTGCAATTATTTACAATGAAAAAAAGAATGCCGTCTAAACAAAAAGAAATTGTTCATACCAGTGAGGTTCGCGTACGTTTTGTTGAAACCGATCCGTTAGGCATTGTATGGCATGGCAATTATATTCAATATTTTGAGGATGGCCGTGAAGCTTTTGGGCGTGCCCATGGCATATCCTATTTAGACCAGAAAGAATATGGCTTTGCAACACCAATTGTCAAATCTAGTACAGATCATAAATTACCATTACGTTATGGCGATATGGCAACGGTTAAAACAATTTACATAGACAGTCCTGCCGCTAAAATGGTGTTCCGTTATGAAATATACAATCAGCACAATCAATTAGTTTGTACAGGTGAAACCACACAGGTTTTTGTAGATAAAATTGGTGAAGGCGACTTATCATTAAACATTCCGCCGTTTTTTACAGCATGGAAACAACAAGTTGGATTATTGGATGGCTAAAGTGTATGTTTCATATAATACTATTATTTCTGCTTTAGGGTTTACTAGCAAAACCGTTGTGGAAAATATTCACAACGAAACATCGGGTTTACAGCGTATTCATGATGCTGCAATTTTACCAAATCCTTTTTATTCCGCATTAATAGATTCTGAAGTTTTGGAAACTGAATTTCAAAAACTAGGCCCAAAATCAGACTTTACCAGATTAGAAAAAATGATGCTTACAGCATTACATGCGGTTATTGCTGATTCTAAAATAGAGTTAACGGATCGTGTAGGCCTTATCATTTCTACCACAAAAGGTAATATTGATGCTTTAGATTCAAACAATCCGTTTCCTCCAGAACGTGCATATTTACATACATTAGGGAACACTATTCGCGATTTTTTTCACTTTAAAAATGATGCCATTGTTGTGTCCAATGCTTGCGTATCAGGTATTTTAGCCGTTGCAATTGCCAAACGCTATATATTACAAAACACCTACGATCACGTTTTTATTGTGAGTGGTGATATGGTAAGTCAATTTATTTTATCAGGTTTCAATTCCTTTCAAGCCTTAAGTAGTGAACCTTGTAAACCTTATGATGCCAATAGAAAAGGAATTAACATTGGCGAAGTTTCAGCAGCTGTTTTAGTAACAAAAAATGATACCAATTTAGTAGAAGAAGCAGTTGAAATTTTAGGTGAAAGTTCATGTAACGATGCCAATCATATTTCTGGACCATCACGAACTGGTGAAGGGTTGTATCGCAGTATAGAATCGGCCTTATTACAATCCGGATTAAAGCCATCTGAAATCGATTTTATTTCGGCTCACGGCACGGCCACACCGTTTAATGACGAAATGGAAGCAATAGCATTCAACAGATCCAATTTACAACAGGTTCCAGTAAATAGTTTAAAAGGCTATTTTGGTCATACCCTTGGCGCTTCAGGTCTTTTGGAAACTATTGTTGGAATGCACAGCCTTAAAAACAATATTTTATACGCCTCAAAAGGATTTGAATCTTTAGGCATATCACAACCCTTAAATATTATAAAAAGCACTCAAACAGTCAGCAAATTACACACATTTCTCAAAACTGCTTCTGGTTTTGGTGGATGTAATACGGCTGTTGTTTTTAAAAAAATAACCAAATAAACTATGACCAAAAAGCCTATCAGAGCCATTGATGCTGTTCAAGAAGCTGAAAAAATTGCATTTGCACCATTTGTATTTCAAGCCGTTGTAGCTTTAAGAAAACTTGGAATCTTTGACCTTATATTTCAATATCGTAAAAAAGGTGGTATTTCTTTAGAAAATATTGCAAAAGAGCTAAAAATAAGCAACTATGGCATTGGCGTTCTACTTGAAATTGCAGAAAGCTATAATATTGTTAATAAGGATGAAAATAATCAGTTTGAATTAACCACAACAGGATACTTTTTAGCGTTTGACAGAACCGTTGATGTCAATATCAATTTCACTCAAGATGTATGTTATAAAGGGTTATTTCACTTAACCGAAGCCATAGAAACTGGAAAACCAGCAGGATTAAAAGAATTAGGCGATTGGGAAACAATTTATCAGGGACTTTCAGTTTTAAGACCTGATATTCAAAAGGCTTGGTTTGAA
>NZ_JBLXHU010000004.1:0-11775 GCF_048259285.1 Bizionia sp.
CCGAACAGAGTAGTTAAGCCCGTTAGCGCCGATGGTACTGCATCTCGTGGGAGAGTAGGTCGCCGCCTTTTTTAAGAATCCCGATTCAATACTTGAATCGGGATTTTTTTTGTTTTATAAAGTCTATACGTCGTATATTTACTTAAAATTAAACCGATTTTTTGTGTCTGAAAATCCTGAATTAAAACTTGCTTGGCAGTTTGTAAATGAAACTGATAGAACTATCTTTTTAACGGGAAAAGCGGGTACAGGAAAAACGACCTTTCTTCATAAATTAAAAAATGAATCGCTTAAACGGACAGTGGTAGTGGCTCCAACTGGTGTAGCAGCTATTAATGCCAAAGGAGTTACCATTCATTCCTTTTTTCAATTGCCGTTTGGTCCTATATTACCAGATTCTGACACGAATTCTTCACAAGGTTTTAATAGAAAATTTAGTAAAACTAAAATCAATATCATTAAATCTATGGATTTATTGGTTATTGATGAAATAAGTATGGTTCGAGCGGATTTACTAGATGGAATTGATAAAACATTAAGGCGTTTCCGAAATAAGAATAAAATATTTGGCGGTGTCCAAGTTCTAATGATTGGTGACTTACAACAACTGTCTCCTGTAATTAAGGATCATGAGTGGTCTTTATTGAAGAAATATTATTTGAATGGATTCTTTTTTAGTAGCCATGCTTATCAGCAATGTCAGCCTATTACAATAGAGCTAAAGCATATTTATAGACAAGAAAATCCCGAATTTATCACTATTCTCAACGAAATTAGAAATAATCGTTTGTCGGCAGAAGGTGAGGCTATTTTAAATAAACGGTATAAACCTGATTTTAGCCCTAATCCGGATGAAGGATATATTCAATTAACGACCCATAATAATAGAGCAGAAGAAACCAACCAAAAGGAACTGGATGCTTTAGACGCCAAAGCCCAATTATATGTGGCAGACATTAAGGGTAAATTTCCAGAACACGCCTATCCAAATAATGAGGAGCTAGCTTTAAAAGTTGGTGCGCAAGTCATGTTTATTAAGAATGATAGTTCTCAAGAGAAGCGTTATTTCAATGGTAAAATTGGTAAGATTATCAAATTGAATAAAGATGAAGTGGTTGTGCGCTGTCCGGAAGATGAATTTAATATTGTTACCACCCAAGAGGTTTGGGACAATATTAATTATACGGTTAATAAAGAAACGAATGCGATAACCGAGGATAAAATTGGTTCCTTTAGTCAGATGCCATTGCGCTTGGCATGGTCTATTACTATTCATAAAAGCCAGGGTTTAACTTTCGAGAAAGCTATAATAGATGCCCAAGGTGCTTTTGCTCACGGTCAAACCTATGTGGCTTTAAGTCGTTGTAAATCTTTGGAAGGTTTAGTTTTAAAAAGTAAAATTACTTCCAATCAGATTATTAGTGATAGCCATGTTATTTCGTTTAACGAATCCGCGAATGAGAATCAACCTGATGAAACTGTATTGGAGTTATCCCAACGACATTTTCAATTGGGTTTAATATCTGAAGTATTTAATTTTTATGATTTCTTATATCCTATAAATCGCATTTTAGATATTTATTATAAAAATCGCGGTAGTATAGAAGGTAAAATTGAAGCGCCCTTAATAACGGTTAAAAACGCTATTACAAATCTTTTAAAAATAGGAACCAGTTTTAATAGTCAATTAAACAATATTTCAAAAGTAGAAAGCTTACCAGAAACTAGTCATGTAATTCAAGGACGGTTTAAAAAGGCAATTTTGTACTTTCAAAATGAATTAGACACTGTTATAAATCCTGCTTTTAAGACGTTTAATTTTACAACGGATAACCAAGCCTTGGAAAAAGATCTGATTAAAAATTTGGATAGTATTGAAGAATTATTAGAAACTAAAACCTTATACTTTAAGGAATTGGCAGATGGTTTTAAAACGCTTTTATTTTTAAATTTGCGAGCTAAAGCAGTCTTTCTAGCCAAAGAAAAGCCTAAAAAACTTAAAAAGACAGTTATAGATGGTACTACCAATGTGGAGCTTTTTGAATTGTTACGTGTTTTAAGAAATGAAATTGCTCAAGAAAACGATTTAATCCATTACCAAATATTTACGCAAAAGGCGCTATATGCTATGTGTGAAACCTTACCTACCTCCAAAAATGAATTATTGGAAATAGATGGCATGGGAAAGGTTCGTGTGGAAAAATATGGGGCGGCCATTCTGGAAGTAATTAGAGATTTTTGTGATGAAGATGATATCGATTATGAAGAAAAAACCGAAACCTTCAAATTCAAAGACAAGAAAGAAAAAAAAGTAGATACGAAACTTCAGTCTTTTATTCTTTTTAAATCTGGTAAAACAATTGAAGAAATTGCTAATGAACGTGCATTAAATGAAAACACTATTTTCGGTCATTTAGTTAGCTTTATTCCATCGGGAGAAATAAAGCCGACAGATTTAATGTCTGTGGAACATTATAAGGAATTACAAAAATTAATTCCAAAGTATAAGTTTGAAAACCTTTCAGATTTAAAACATCAATTGGATGACAAGTTCACGTATGGAGAGATACGCTTGGTTTTAGAATCTCTTAAATAAAAAAATCCCAATAGTTATATTGGGATTTATATGTAGATATTTTAATAAAAATTAATCTCTTAACACACCTCTAGAAATAACTATTTTTTGTATTTCTGAAGTTCCTTCATAAATCTGTGTAATTTTGGCATCTCGCATTAAACGCTCAACATGGTATTCTTTAACAAAACCATTTCCACCGTGAACCTGAACAGCTTCCACCGTTGTGTCCATAGCTACTTTGCTTGCGTATAGCTTCGCCATAGCACTAGACATATCGTAATTATTACCTTGATCTTTATCCCAAGCTGCTTTCATAACTAACATACGAGCCGCTTCAATCTCGGTGGCCATATCAGCAATTTTAAAAGCAATGGCTTGATGATTGCAGATTTCAGTACCAAATGCCTTACGTTCCTTACTGTATTTCTTCGCTAATTCATAAGCGCCTGACGCAATCCCTAATGCTTGAGCAGCAATTCCAATTCGTCCACCAGATAACGTCTTCATGGCGAATTTAAAACCGAAACCATCCGCGCCAATTCTATTTTCTTTAGGCACCTTTACATCATTAAATTGCAAGGTATGGGTGTCACTTCCGCGAATCCCTAATTTATCTTCCTTGGGTCCAACATCAAATCCAGGCATCCCTTTTTCAACTATAAAAGCATTGATACCGTGGTGTCCTTTATCTTTATCCGTTTGTGCAATGACTAAATACACATCTGCACGACCTCCACTTGTAATCCAGTTTTTAGTACCATTTAAAACATAATGATCGCCTTTGTCAATTGCTGTGGTTTTTTGTGATGTTGCATCACTACCAGCTTCAGGTTCACTTAAACAAAATGCGCCTACAAATTCACCAGTCGCTAATTTTGTTAAGTATTTTTGTTTTTGTTCCTCACTACCATAAGATTCAAGTCCATAGCATACTAATGAGTTATTTACCGAAACAATAACAGAAGCTGACGCATCAATTTTTGAAAGTTCCTCCATTATTAATACATAGGAAATGGCATCCATACCGCTTCCGCCATATTTAGGATCAACCATAATACCCATAAAACCAAGTTCGCCCATTTTTTTTACTAAATCTTGAGGAAACTCTTGTTTGTTATCACGCTCTATAACGCCAGGTAATAATTCTGTTTGAGCAAAATCGCGCGCTGCGTCGCGAATCATCATATGTTCTTCGGTAAGATTAAAATCCATAATAAATTGTTGTTGTTGAATTGATAAAAATGAATGCAAAGATAAGGTTTTAGGAACATTTTTTCAATAATGATTAGTATTTTTACGCGATATGATAAAATCTTCCTATAATGTGTTAGGTATTATGTCTGGAACATCGTTAGACGGTGTTGATATAGCTCATATTAAATTCACGTTTAATGAAAAATGGCAGTATACATTTTTAGAATGCGAAACCATTCCATATCCCCATTGCTGGTTCTTAAAACTTAAAAACTTGGTTGGCCTTTCTAAAGATAATTTAGAAATATTAGATCAAGATTATACGGCGTATCTTGCTTCCGTTATAAATACATTTGTAACAAAACATCAGATTGCTAGTTTAGATTTTATCAGTTCACATGGGCATACAGCTTTACATGAACCAGAAAAGGGCTTTACTTTACAAATCGGGAATAAACAAATACTGGCCCATTTAACGCAGCAAACCGTGGTTTGCGATTTTAGAGTTCAAGATGTCCAACTAGGAGGTCAAGGTGCACCTTTAGTACCAATTGGCGATAAATTACTTTTTTCAGATTTTGATTATTGTTTAAATCTAGGTGGTTTTGCTAATATTTCAACCGAACATAACGGGAACCGCATTGCCTACGATATTTGCCCAGCAAATATTGTCCTTAATCATTACGTGGCATCTTTAGGATTAGATTTTGATGATTCTGGTAAAATAGCGGCGTCAGGACAGGTTAATTTAGCGCTTTTAAAAAACTTAAATAGTTTGGAGTTTTATAAAAAACCGCATCCAAAATCATTGGGTTTAGAATGGGTTGATAAATTTATTTTTCCAAGGATTAATGCTTTTGAAATTCCCATTAAGGATATTTTACGAACGTTTGTTGCACATATCGCCATTCAAATAGGGCATCAAATAAAAAATGGCAAAACTTTAATAACTGGAGGTGGCGCTTATAATTCCTTTCTAATTGAAGAAATAAAAACACAGACAAAAGCGGAACTGGTTATACCCAATTCAAAATTAGTTAATTATAAAGAGGCGTTAATATTCAGTCTGTTAGGTGTGTTAAAACAGCGAAATGAAGTGAATTGTTTAGCAAGTGTAACAGGCGCAAAAATGGATCATAGTTCAGGAAGAACGTTTCAACCTTAAAATTATTGGAAAATTGATATTTACCGATTTTTTGTTTTTTATATTTGTTGAAGAATAACAACTATTGGATTTAAAATAATAATGAAACTATAATGAAAGACTTACTTCAAAAGTACGAGAATAAGCAACCGGAAATTGTATTCAATTGGAAGGATCCAGAAACAGAAGCTGAAGGCTGGACCGTAATAAGCTCCCTTCGCGGCGGAGCTGCTGGTGGCGGAACCCGCATGCGAAAAGGATTGGATGTCAATGAAGTCTTATCATTAGCTAAAACCATGGAAATAAAGTTTACAGTTTCAGGACCAGCCATTGGTGGTGCTAAATCTGGAATAAACTTTGATCCCAATGATCCACGAAAAAAAGGTGTGTTGGAGCGCTGGTTTAAAGCGGTTTCTCCATTGTTAAAAAGTTATTATGGAACGGGTGGCGATTTAAATGTTGATGAGAGTCATGAGGTAATACCTATGACGGAACAAACAGGACTTTGGCATCCGCAAGAGGGTGTTTTTGAAGGACATTTTAAATCAACACCAGGCGATAAAATTAACCGTATTGGGCAATTGCGCCACGGTGTTATTAAAGCCATAGAAAGTTCAGAATATTCACCTAGTGTAAAACGTAAATATACTGTTGCCGACATGATTACGGGCTTTGGTGTTGCACAAGCCGTTAAACATTATTACGATATTTTTGGTGGGACTGTAAAAGGAAAGCGCGTTGTTGTCCAAGGTTTTGGAAACGTAGGAGCAGCTGCTGCTTTCTATATATCTAAAATGGGCGCTAAAGTTGTTGGTATTATGGATATTGCTGGTGGCGTGATTAATAAAGATGGATTTTCATTTGAAGAAATTACAGATCTATACCTGAATAAAAAAGGAAATACACTGGGTGGTGAGAATTTAATTCCATTCCAAGAAATGAATGAAAAAGTTTGGGGATTGGAAACAGAGGTATTCTTACCATGTGCGGCATCGCGCCTAATTACCCAAGACCAAATTGACACCATGATTGAAAGTGGCTTGGAAGTTATTTCTTGCGGTGCTAATGTACCTTTTGCAGATAAAGAAATTTTCTTCGGACCAATTATGGAACATACCGATGAGCGCATAAGCTTAATACCAGATTTCATTTCCAATTGTGGAATGGCACGAGTATTTGCCTATCTAATGGAAAGTAGTGTTGAAATGAGCGATGAGTCTATTTTTCAAGACACTTCAGATACGATAAAGAGGGCTTTGCAAAATGTTTATAATGCAAATAGTTCAAAAAAAGAATTAAGTAAAACTGCCTTCGAAATCGCATTAGGGCAATTAGTATAATTAGATAATTTTATGGAAGCAATAATTATTATTGTATTTGTTTTAGGGTATTTAGCTATTACACTAGAGCACAATTTGAAAATTGATAAGCTGATCCCCGCTTTGGTTATGATGGCTATTTGTTGGGCCATTATTGCAATTGGCGTTGATGATTTTACCCAATGGTTTGACTCTGCAAAACATGCTTTGGTAGACAATTTAGGTTTGTTAAACCATGAAGATAGGGTGCACTTAATGGAAGAAACACTATTGCATCATTTAGGTAAAACATCAGAAATATTAGTGTTTCTATTAGGAGCCATGACCATTGTTGAAATTATAGATTATTTTGATGGTTTCGCTACTATAAAAGGTTTTATTAAAACGAAAAGTAAAGGGCGAATTCTATGGATATTTGCCTTTTTAGCTTTTTTCTTATCGGCAATTATTGATAATTTAACCGCTACAATTGTTTTAATTTCTATTCTACAAAAATTAATTTTTGATCGGGACGTGAGGATTTGGTATGCGGGTTTAATTATCATAGCTGCCAATGCTGGTGGAGCGTGGTCTCCAATTGGAGATGTTACCACAACCATGTTATGGATTGGTAAAAAAGTAACCACAGGACATTTATTTGTTTACTTATTTGTTCCCTCATTATTATGTATGTTAATACCAGTATTTATAGCGTCATTTTTACCAGCATTTAAGGGGAAAATTGACAATCCTGATTCAGAAGATGATGCGCCAAAAAGTGAGCACAGTGCAACTATGTTATATTTAGGTTTAGGTGGTATTGTTTCCGTTCCTATCTTTAAAACGGTCACGCATTTACCACCTTATGTTGGTATGATGTTAGCCTTGGCTTTTGTTGCTATTTTTGCGGAGGTTTTTAGTAATAGAAAATTTGCCATGTCTTTTGATACAGATGCAAATGCAGATCATGTTGGACATCATAGCCCAGTTCATAAAGCATTATCTAAAATTGAGTTGCCAAGTATCCTTTTCTTTTTAGGAATTTTAATGGCAGTTGCTGCTTTAGAATCGCTGGGAATATTATTTGGCTTTGCATCCACCTTACAGGAAAACATGCCTATGTTGGGTACAGAGTTACACCACGAAGGCGTTTCAGATTTGGTAGTATTATTAATGGGTGTTGGATCGGCAGTTATTGATAATGTTCCTTTAGTTGCGGCTAGTTTAGGTATGTTTTCAGAACCAATTGATAATGAACTTTGGCATTTTATAGCCTATGCTGCCGGTACAGGTGGAAGTATGTTAATAATAGGTTCAGCAGCAGGTGTGGTAGCTATGGGAATGGAAAAAATTGATTTTTTCTGGTACCTTAAAAATATTGGTTGGTTAGCGCTAGTTGGGTTTTTAGTTGGTGCAATTGCCTTTATGTTTACCAGAACCATTTTCTAATATAATTTTGTATCATTTAAAACGTTAATAATATTATAGTCACAAATCATATGATAAATACATTTATACAAAGTCCTCAAGAAGGAGCTGAAATAGTTCCAGATGGCGAATCAGTTGAAAAAACACTCTCCATTATTGAATTAATAAGTAGTGGAGGCATGGCAGGTCAAATTATAATAGCCATACTTTTTGTTCTCTTAATAGTTGCTTGCTATATTTATTTTGAACGTTTATTTGCTATCAAAGCGGCATCACAAATTGACAGTAATTTCATGAATCAGATAAAGGATCATGTAAGTAATGGTAAAATTGAAGCGGCACAAATTTTGTGTGCACAAGTCAACACACCTGTTTCTAGATTAATAAATAAAGGAATTACTAGAATTGGCAAACCACTTGAAGATATTAATACCGCTATTGAAAATGCTGGTCGGTTAGAAATTTACGGATTAGAAAAAAATGTTAGTATCCTAGCAACCATTTCTGGAGCAGCACCTATGATTGGTTTCCTTGGAACCGTAGTCGGTATGATTTTAGCTATTTTTGAACTAGCTAATGCTGGCGGAACCATTCAAATGGATGTGCTTGCCAGTGGTTTATATACAGCTATGACGACAACTGTTGCTGGTTTAATTGTCGGTATTATAGCATATATCACGTATAACCATTTAGTAGTAAAAACAAATAAGGTGGTGTATCAAATGGAAGCAAATTCTTTAGAATTTTTAGATCATTTAAACGAACCTATTTAATATGAATATACGCGGAAGAAATAAAGTAACGCCCGAATTCAATATGTCGTCTATGACGGATATTGTCTTTCTTTTACTTATATTTTTTATGATAGCTTCTACCTTGGTAACAACAAGTGCTATTGATATTTTACTGCCAAATGCGAGTGGAAAAACAGAGAATAAAAAATCTGTAGCTGTTAGTATTACTAAAGATTTGCGCTATTATGTAGATCAAAAATTAGTAGGTGAAAGTATGTTGGAAGGTGAACTTTTAACCGCTTTATCCAGTCAAGAAAAACCAACTGTTGTATTGCGTGCTGAAAAATCAGTACCTGTTGATAATGTGGTTAAAGTAATGGATATAGCGAATCGAAATAAAATTAAAGTCATTTTAGCAGTTAAGCCAAATTAAAACGGCACATCTACCCATGAAATATTTAGAGACCAAACACGAACGGAATTCTGCCAAGATTACGACTTTAATAATCGTTATTTTGGTATTGCTGCTGTTTGTAGTGGGGCCTCCATATATGGATCCACCGGAAGAATATGGCGTAGCTGTTAATTTTGGGAATTCAGATGTTGGCAGCGGAAACGTACAGCCAAAAGAACCTGTTAAATCCGAACCAAAAAACATAGAGCGTCCTCCGGAAGAAGCGGTAACAAAACCTCAAGAAACAAAACCAGAAGCGGCTGCTGCTGAAAAAACAAAAGCGGAAGATGTTATCACACAGAATAACGAAGAAGCATTAGCAATAGAAAAGAAAAAACAAGCCGACGCTAAAGCGAAAAAAATTGCAGAAGCAAAAGCAAAAGCGCAAGCAGAAGCGGATGCCAAGGCAAAAGCGGAAGCCGAACAAAAAGCGAAAGAGCAGGCAGAGAAAGAGGCTAAAAAGAAAAAGCTAGACGCTTTAATTGGAGGCGTAAGTAAATCGGAAGGCACCACATCTGGTGGCGAAGGGGATGACAACAAACCGGGTGATAAAGGCCAATTAGATGGCAATCCGTATGCCACCAGCTATTTTGGCAATCCAGGTTCTGGTAGCGGAGGTGTAGGCTATGGTTTAAACGGACGAGGAAAGGCAACGTATCAAAAATTAAATCAAGATTGTAATGAGTCTGGAAGGGTTGTAGTTCGCATAGTGGTAAACCGAGAAGGTAATGTCATAGAAGCCAATCCAGGCGTTAAAGGCACGAATAATACGGCTAAATGTCTTCTGGAGCCAGCAAAAAAAATAGCTTTATCTCACAAATGGCGGCCAGATAGCAATGCGCCAGCAGCGCAAGTAGGATTTGTTGAAGTTAACTTCACTATAGGTCAATAATTTATGACATATCAAGATACTTTAAACTGGATGTTTTCAAAACTTCCCATGTATCAGCGACAAGGTAAAACGGCATTTAAAGCCAATTTGGACAATTCCATCCGTTTCGCACATCATTTAAATAACCCTCAAAATAGAATAAAAACCATTCATGTTGGAGGTACCAACGGTAAAGGTTCTACAAGTAATATGCTAGCTTCCGTTTTGCAAGAGGCAGGCTATAAAGTGGGTTTGTTTACATCACCACATTTAAAGGATTTTCGCGAGCGTATTCGTGTTAATGGCGAAATGGTCAGCAAAGAATATGTGGTTAATTTTATACAACACAATAAAGGCTATTTAGATATTTCTGGACTTTCCTTTTTTGAAATGACCTCCGGAATGGCCTTCAATTATTTTTGGAATGAAAAGGTGGATGTTGCCATAATTGAAGTCGGGCTAGGTGGTCGTTTGGATTCTACTAATATTATCACACCTGAACTGGCTATCATCACCAATATAGGGTTAGATCATACACAATTTTTAGGGGATACACTGGATAAAATAGCTTATGAGAAAGCCGGAATTATTAAAAATCAAATTCCAATAGTAATTGGTAAAACGCAAGCGGAGACAAAACCAGTTTTTCAAGAAGTAGCAAAAAGCTTGGAAGCACCAATTTTCTTTGCGGATCAGTTTGTTCATTCACATTATGAATCGGATTTAAAAGGCACATATCAATATGAAAATATTCAGACGGTGGTACAGGCAATTGAAGTTTTAAAAACTCAAAACTTTATCATTGCTGATACTCATGTTAAAAACGGGTTATTACAAGTGGTTCGTAATACAGGGTTTCAAGGTCGTTGGCAGGTTTTGCAACAAAATCCTTTAATTATTTGCGATACAGCTCATAACTCGGAAGGCTTAAAGGTTGTGATGGAACAATTAATGAATTTGCCATATCAGGCGTTACATGTTGTTTTCGGAGTTGTAAATGATAAAGATATTGCCTCTATTTTACCGCTTTTACCAAAAAATGCAAGGTATTACTTCTGCAAACCCGATGTGCCGAGAGGTTTAGATGAAAATATTTTAAGAAATACCTTTAAGGAGCAAGGTTTTCAAGGAAACGCTTATAGTAGTGTAAATGATGCCTTTACGGCTGCAAAAAACACGGCACAGGCTGGTGATATTATATATATTGGAGGGAGCACTTTTGTTGTTGCAGAAATAATTTAATTTTTTCTCAAAAAAAGTTTTGCAATATGAAAAACTACTTTATATTTGCAATCCAATTACGAAGGGCGATTAGCTCAGTTGGTTCAGAGCACCTCGTTTACACCGAGGGGGTCGGGGGTTCGAATCCCTCATCGCCCACAAAAAAAAGTCCGTTTTATACGGACTTTTTTTAGTTATAGGGGTCATTAACTCAGTTGGTTCAGAGTGTCACGTCGACAACGTGGAAGTCACTGGTTCGAATCCAGTATGACCCACATCAAGCGAAAATCTGCATGGAAATGCAGATTTTTTTATTTCACAAAACCCGCAAAGCTCGCTTTAAAGGGGTTTGTGAAATAAAAAAAGCTAGAATGCGTGAGCATTCAGATTTACATTTGCAGGAGTGTGTTTATTCTGGATCAATGGAATTAATCCAAGAGCCTTAAGGTTAGACCTAACAGGTTTTAAAAACCTTTTAGGTCTTTTATAAAGTTCGCTTTAAAGGGGTTTGTGAAATAAAAAAAGCTAGAATGCGTGAGCATTCAGATTTACATTTGCAGGAGTGTGTTTATTCTGGATCAATGGAATTAATCCAAGAGCCTTAAGGTTAGACCTAACAGGTTTTAAAAACCTTTTAGGTCTTTTATAAAGTTCGCCTTAAAGGGGTTTGTGAAATAAAAAAAGCTAGAATGCGTGAGCATTCAGATTTACATTTGCAGGAGTGTGTTTATTCTGGATCAATGGAATTAATCCAAGAGCCTTAAGGTTAGACCTAACAGGTTTTAAAAACCTTTTAGGTCTTTTATAAAGTTCGCCTTAAAGGGGTTTGTGAAATAAAAAAAGCTAGAATGCG